>NZ_JAAHBQ010000020.1 GCF_020144665.1 Oscillatoria salina IIICB1
GATTTATATCGTTGGGAAGTATGTCTGCGAGAAACTGTTATTGTTGGTTTAGTCGGTGCTGGTGGTTTAGGAAGGTTACTCACCGAACAACTCAGTAGTTTTGATTATCAAAAAGTAGTAGTAACTTTGGGCTGTTTTGTCTGGTTAACTTTTGTGGTAGATTGGCTGAGTGGGCTAGCTAGACGAGGGCTGCGCTGATAACTTTCGGTGTTGCTGAATTGAAGACCTTGGTCTATTTTACTGTTATCCGTATTCTCTACGCTATTCGCTTCTTCCGCAAGTTCGATCTGTTTTTGTCCCGATTTGAGGTAAAATTCTTTCTTAAGCAAGAAAGCGATCGCACTTAAGTGCGATCGCCTTCTGAAGTTAGATTTAGACGCATCCCATTCTTAACAATTCTCAATTAGCATTCCTTTTGCTTGCGCTTGATTAATCCGGTAGCACCTAAAGCACCAAAAGCGAGTAAACTTAAGACAGTAGCGGGTTCGGGAACTGTTTCTGCTTCTTGGTATTGCAAGTAAGCAACAGCACCACTTCCAGGAAGGGTAACGTCGAGTTTAACTACATTCTCCAAGTTAAAAGCATACTCTCTCAAAGAGTTGTTTTTCGGACGACTGGGGTTAAGAAGAGTTACTCCAGCATCGCTGTCATTAAGATTACTAAAGACTTGTGTTAAACCATCAGCGAAAGTAAACTCAAATTTAGGCAGACCAGCTTCATCCAAATCTAGCAAAGCAATATTTTCAAACAAAACACTGCCTAAGCTAGAAAAATCAAAGGTAAATGTACCTCTACCATTATTATCATCCGGTTCTGCACCAGCACCAAGATTTTCTTGGATAATTAAAACATTACCTTGAGAGTCAGTACCAAAAGCAGCACCAGTTGCTAAGTCAGGATCGTCACCAGTACAAGTATTTCCTGAGCAATCACTATTGTACAGCCATAACTCTTTGGTACTAGAGCTAAATTTAACGCCATAATCAGCTTCCCACTGGTCGGTAACAGCAACGCCAGTACCAGGTGCAACTGCTTCGTCAAAATCAATTTTAACAGCTAAAGCCGAGTCTGCACCGAAAAGACCTAGTGCGGCGATCGCACTTCCTACTGCTAACTTAGTTAATTGCTTTGCTTGACTCATAAACGTTTGTTTCCTTGTTTTTCAAGTCCCTTAAATCCTTTGTATCAGGAAATCGAGGCTAATAAATCAAGTTATTGTAAAGATTCAGTGAAAATACTATCAAGTTTGATTTTTTCTTTGACCATAAATCTAACTAAATTTAAAATTATTTGATTTAATTAGGCGATCGCTTTAACTTAAAACTACTTGACAATTTTAGTCATTTTTCAGCTAGATTAGCAAAATCAACCAATTTTCAACGATATAGAAACCAACTAAGGTAATCTCCCCAAGCCACTCACCAACTGAGTTTGATACATCTAGCTTAAATTGTCGCCTGCAACCGGGCTGATAACAACCTATTTTACTTTGGTCAGAATTTTCTCTTCTAGTTAACAAAAGTAAGCAATTGACAACGGGAAAACAACAAAATTCAGCTTACTTGATGGTTGAGCCAAATTCAGTAATTTTGCTTAAACACTAGCTTAAAACAAACTCAGGAAGCATACAACTGCATCACCTCGGTTAATCCCATCCGCGAAGAGACACCGAGAGTAAGAGGTGAAACATCTCCTTTCTGGAAACGATCTGCGGCTGCACAAGCGATCATTGCTGCATTATCCGTGCAAAGCTTTAAAGGTGGGAAAAAAACGCGCAAGTCATGAGTTTCTGCTGCTGCTTGTAAATGCTGTCTCAAACCACTATTCGCGGCTACCCCACCACCAACAACAATCGTCTTTAAACCATAGTCTAAAGCACAAGCGATCGTTTTCTTCGTTAGCGATCGCGCCACTGTCTCTTGAAAACTAGCCGCTACGTCAGCCACAGGGACTTCTCCCCTCTCTTGTGCTAATTTTTGCACTAATCGCAAAACAGCCGTCTTCAAGCCGCTAAAACTCGAATCATAGGGATGATATCCACCATCGGGTAAGGAAACTCTGCCTTCGGGTAAAGCAAAGGCTCGTGGATTCCCCTCCTTTGCCAATTTATCAATTACTGGACCTCCCGGATAACCCAAATCCAACAATCTCGCTACCTTATCAAAAGCTTCACCTGCCGCATCGTCACGAGTCCTCCCCAAAGTTTCGTATATACCACAATCTTTGACATAAATCAAGCTCGTGTGACCGCCAGAAACCAATAAACATAAAAAAGGCGGCTCTAGATCGGGTTGGGCAAGATAAGAAGCGTAAATATGACCTTCCAGGTGATGAACGCCTAAAAACGGCTTTTCACGAACTATAGCCAAACTTTTTGCTGTCATTACCCCCACCAATAAAGCCCCCACCAACCCTGGCGCACAAGTTGCTGCTATACCATCAATAGCATCCCATGTCAAGTCAGCTTCAGCGAAAGCGCGATCGACACAAAAATTAATACTTTCTAAATGTTGACGAGAAGCCACCTCTGGAACCACGCCCCCGTATTGACGATGAATCTCAATCTGCGAGGCAACGACACTACTTAAAACTTTACGATTATTTACAATTGCGACGGCTGTTTCGTCACAACTTGTTTCTAATGCTAAAATTGCTGCCATTTTTGAAGAACTTAAATAAAAAAGCTACATTTAGTGACTGTTACTTTACTCAATTAACCACTCAGAGTAAGATTGCTTCTGTGTACAAATGATAACTCGATCTTTTTGTACAAATAACTTATTGTTTCGTAACAAAAGGAAACAATCTATGGCAAAAATATTGGCTTTCTTACTTGCATTCGTACTGTGGTTTGGCTTTGCGCCCACAGCAAATGCTGATGTGGCAGGATTAGTACCTTGTAGCGAATCTCCGGCTTTTCAGTCACGAGAATTCCGCAATACCACGGCAGACCCAGCATCCGGACAAAAGCGCAAAGAGCGTTACTCCGAAGCATACTGCGGTCCTGAAGGTTTACCCCACTTGATTGTAGACGGTCGCATCTCTCGTGCTGGCGACTTTATCATTCCTAGCATCCTCTTCCTGTATATTGCAGGCTGGATTGGTTGGGTTGGTCGTGCTTATTTGAGAACAGTCAGAGAAGATAAGAACTCTGAAATGAAAGAAATCATCATTGATGTGCCTTTAGCAATCAAATTTATGCTCAGTGGTTTCGCTTGGCCCCTCGCAGCGCTAGGACAACTAGCTTCTGGCGACTTAACCGCCAAAGAAACCGAAATTCCCGTTTCACCGCGCTAATTCTTTTCTTGAGTTTATATTTCGGAGCATAAAAGATGAAAAATTTCTTGACCTTTCTTTCCACCGCACCCGTGTTGTTCATGGCTTGGATGACAATTACTGCGGGAATTTTGATTGAATTTAACCGCTTTTTTCCAGACTTGCTTTTCCACCCAATGCCTTAGAGGTATTTGGTTAATGGTTGGGAGTCGAGAATAGAGAGTTTGTTTGCTGAACTCGCGATCGCGCGATCGCGAGTTTTTGTTATGATTTGGTAATTGGGAATTAAAATGACGACATTTTGGTAATATCAATAATCGAGAACGATCGCTGTTTTTCGAGTTGGTAAATTCGCTGGCGTAAATTGATGATTTCCTGAGAGTAATATTCTTGGCGCGATCGTTCAGTTGCTAAGTCTAATTTGTTCCACATTTCTACACAGTAACGTTTCCTTCCTTCCAAAACTGCTTGTTCGAGAGAATTCAAAGCAGCACGCATAATTAAAGGTGTACGGTCGATATCTTCTCCTTGTTTCCCGGTAATCTCTTCATCAATGTAAAACAATTGACTTACTTGGGTCATTTCTTCGGGATATTCTAACATTCGGTTTTGCACTTGAGAAATTAATTGATTTTCTTTATCTCCTAATAACTCTGGTTGTTCTGCTTGTAATTCGAGGATTTTTTCCCACAAAAAACTATGAGCATAAGAAAGGAAATTTAGGTCTTTTTCTTCAAGATTATTAATAATTTCTTCGCGATATTTCGGACAATGTAAATAAATTCTCAGCAATAAAGATTCCGCGACTCGAACCAAACTTTTTTGCTTATCAACGGGACGATTGATTGGTTCGCGCTCTTTCTTAATTTCAGGACGTAATTCGGGTTTCTTCAGTTGAATTAGTAAGTTTTTCCGGTTAAAATCAACGAGTTGAGAGTCTTTACCAGCAAGCAATTCAGCGCACTTTTGCAGATAATAGGTGCGTCCGTGAGGATTTTCCATACGGTTAAGTAACTTAACCATCGCCGCAGCCACTTGTTGATATTCGTAAGCATCTTTAAGATTTTTATCTACCAATAATTGCTGAAGTTGCCAATCCAACCACAAAGGAGAATTAGCGATTAAATAACGATATTTATCCACCGCGTCAGGACTAGATTTAAGAAATTCATCAGCATCTTTGCCATCAGGAAGATGAAGAATTCGCAATTGAACTTGTCCCGAATAAACTAAAGATTCAATTTCCGTAATTGCTCTTTGCGTCGCCGTAGTTCCCGCCGAATCCGCATCAAAATTAAGGATAACTTGTTTCGATTCGCTGTAGCGCAAAAGTAACTTAAGTTGATTTTCCGCTAAAGCAGTACCAAGAGAAGCAACCACATTAGTAATACCTACCGCATGAAGCGCGATCGCGTCAAAATATCCTTCCACAACGATCGCACAATCTTGCTTACTAATTTCATTTTTCGCTCGATTTAGCGCAAATAACGTCTTACTCTTATCAAAAAGTTGAGTTTCCGGAGAATTGAGATACTTAGGTTGTTCGTCACCGAGAGATCTTCCCCCAAAACCGATAATTCTCCCTTGATAATCATTAATCGGAATCATCAAACGATCTCGAAAGCGATCGATATAACCATCCCCCGACTTACGCGGTTTAATCAACCCCGCTTGTTCAACCAAACCCACCGGATAACGTTTCGCTTCCACCAAATAACGAGATAAAGTATCCCATCCCGCAGGTGCATAACCCAAACCAAACTGCTGAATAGTCGCTTCACTAAATTTTCGCTGAGACTGCAAATAAGCTAAAACAGACTCTCCCTGTGGTTGACGTAAAGCGTGTTGGTAAAAACTTGCAGTGACAGCCAAAATCTCATAGAGTTGCTCTCGGATTGATAACTGACGCTGAAATTCTTGATGTTCTTCCGGTGCTAAAGTTTGGATCGGGACTTGGTAACGTCGCGCGAGATCGAAAACTACCTCAGCAAACGATCGCTTATCGAGTTCAGTAAAGAATTTAAAGACATTCCCACTCGCACCGCAACCAAAACAGTGATACAACTGTTTGCTAGGACTGACAGTGAAACTCGGAGTCTTTTCCTCATGAAAAGGACACAAACCCTTAAACTCCCGTCCACTTTTACGCAGAATTACGCGATCGCTAATCGCTTCAACAATATCAACTCGTTGCTTAACTTCTTCAATTGTATTGGGATGTAGCCGAGGAACTTCCATATTGATTAGGGATTAGGGATTGGGGATTGGGGATTAGGGATTGGGGATTAGGGATTAGGGATTGGGGATTAGGTTCAGTTATCAGTTTATCTTCCCCATCCTCCCCATCTTCCCCATCCTCCCCCTCTCCCCATCTTCCCATCTTCCCCTCTTCCCCAATGACGTAGATTAATCTAAGTTAGAAACAATCTATTCCTTCTTGAGTGAACTAATGTTAAAGATTTACTATCCGGCTGGGGGTTAAAAAGAAAAATATGGGTAGAATTTTCCTTTCCGCAGGACATGGTGGTGTTGAAGCAGGAAGAATCGATCCGGGAGCGATCGCGGGTGGAACTACTGAAGCACAGCAAATGATCTTACTCCGAGATCAGATTGTACCGGAATTGCGATCGCGTGGTTTTGAGGTTTTTTACGTCCCTGACGATCTTAGTTTACGCCAAACTATCGACTGGATTAACATCCGGGCGCGTAATGATGATGTAGCTTTAGAAATTCACGCTGATGCTTTTTCTAATCCCGATGTACGCGGCGCGAGTGTATTTTACATTGCTGGTAACAATGCCCGCAAAAAACACGCTGAATTGCTGCTAGTTTCCTTATTACGGCGCGTCCCTCAGCTACCGAGTAGGGGGGTAAAGCCCGATACAGCTACGGCGGTAGGAAGCTTAGGTTTTTGTCGTCAAGTGGCGATTCCCTCGCTACTGATGGAAGTTGGTTTCCTGACTAATCCAGAAGATCGGGCGTTACTGAGAAATCAACGTCGGGAAATTGCGATGGGTATCGCTGATGGGTTAGCTGGTTGGAGTCGCGATGTTTCGGGAGTCGAACCACCTCCTGCTTATCCAGCGATTAATATTCGCGTGAACGGTCAAACTTACGCCGAACAGGGAATTCTCATTAACAATAACTCCTACATCCCCATTGATTTAGTAGACCGTTTGGGAGTCGATTTAACTCAAGAACCGACAATTCGTTTAGTTGAGTATCGCGGTGTGGTTTATGTCAAGGCTGTGGAATTACGCGATTTCAATGTTTCCATAAGCTGGGATAATGCCACTCGCAGTGTAGTTTTGCGTACCAACTTACAAATTTGTCCTGGTCAACTCGACCGCATTATGGGACATGGAAACACTTCTGAGGTACAGTTGATTGTCTTTTTGAAAGCGAATAACGAAAACGCCTTAACTTTGTTTCCCGACTTACCGAAACTTTACCGCGAAGAAGCTTCTATTGAGGGTGTGAACTACGATATCGCTTTCTCGCAAATGTGTTTGGAAACTAATTTCCTACGTTTTGGTGGTTCTCTCAGACCTTCTCAAAATAATTTTGCCGGATTGGGGACAGTTGGTGGCGGTTCCGAAGGGGCAACTTTTCCCAGTGCGAGGATTGGTGTTCGGGCGCACATCCAACATTTAAAAGCTTATGCTAGTGTTGAGCCTTTAGTGCAAGAGTTGGTTGACCCTCGCTTCGAGTTTGTCACTAGGGGAATTGCGCCATTGGTACAACAACTTTCCGGACGTTGGACAGCAAATCCGAACTACGGCGAACAAATTATGGCGATCGTGCGTCGTCTTTATGAATCGGCTAATTTGTTGTAATCATTCTGTCATTTAATTTTGTAGAGACGTAGCAATGCTACGTCTCTTTTAAATCATAATTAAGTTCACGCTTCTTTGAAAAATCGGACTAATTCGCGGGCGTGGTTGAGAAATTGACTGTCTTCGGTTAATTGCGCGATCGCGTTTTGATTCTCTCTGGAAAGGTTACGATGTTCGACTTCGTTTTTGGCTTCTATTTGTTCGACATTCGCCCGCAGTTGATGCAATTCTTTACGAGTTTCTGACCAGTTTCGTTGTATCGTAGCTACCCAGGAGTAAGGTTCTTCAGGATCTAGTTGTTCTTGGATACGTTTGACGGTTTCTTCGAGGGTATGGAAACGCTGACGTAGTTCAAAGATGTCTTCGCGAGGATATTTTACTTCTTGACGAATCATATTCAAACGCATGGCTAAGTATTGATAGCCGCGAATTGTGGGACGCAGGGCAGTTAAAAGGATTGTTGCCGCAGAACTAGCATAACCGACAACGCTGATTCCTGCGGCTGCTAACCAGTATAAGGCGATCGCGGAAATTAGATGCAGTGCGATCGCTACTACTAATGACCAGCGAGAAACTATTTTTACATAGTTAATTTTCTTTTGGTCAACGGGAATATTTTTTTCCTCCGATACCGCCGCTTCTGCTAATACTTCCCTCGCATCAAAATAAACGTTCCAAGGTACAGTTACAATTACCAATAACCACCAAAAAGAAGCAATTCCAATCAACCAATCAACTAAACTTCCCGCCGGAATATGCAGCCATTGCAAAATTCCATAGGTAAGTAAAATTATTATCCCGAAACCTATACTCGAACCGATGTAAGATAAATACATAAATCTTGTCCTGAAACTTAACTCTTCTCCCCGATTTTGAGGAGATTTTTCGTCAATATTTCCGAGTTATGTGATACTTTCTCAACTTGCACCTCAGTTGATAACTTCTCCCCTAACCCCTCTCCTGAAAGCAGAGGAGAGAAGTCGATTATTAAGCTATTCAAACAACAAATCTCTAATTTCGATAATTAACTATAATTAAAAACTATTTCAACCATTTTGGTAGTGCAGTCACCTCGATCTAGAAATAGTTAAGCCGATTTCATCTAATTACTCTCTCTTCCCTGCGAGGAAAGGTGGTTGGGGGGTTAGGTAATTCCTATTAGAAAATGAAACAGCCCTGACATTTTGTATTCTTACAAAAAACTTGCTCATGTGACAATCAAATAAGTGACACACCACAAACCAGATTTTTCCCATCGATGTAGTTTAGGCTATAGTCAACAAATACTAAACTTTAGATTGATGACAGAAATCTTTTTTTACCTTTTCGGTGAGTTAATTTTCTGGGGACTTTGTTATCTCACCGGACGAATTTTAATTCGCTTAATTTCTTTCGGAAAAGTTCGTGTCGCCCACAAACCACCTCGTCGCAGTTTAGTCAATAGTCAGTTAAATAATCTTAGTAATAATTCGCAGCTTTTAGTCAGAAATCGCGATTATATTTTACTCTCATTTACGGCAACTTGCTGGCTGGGTTTAATCGTTTGGTTATTAGTTTTTTTAACTATTATTTTCTCAATTCTTCTTAGCTAAATTCAGCGAATTATGCTAATTTTCTCTCAAAATTACCAGCCGCGAATTAAATAACTTCTCCACAAAGGTTCCTTATCGGGATCGCTTGCATCTCTTTTCAACAAACGCCAAGTTTTCCCTTCTATTTGTCGCTGTAAATAAATATCAAATTCATTTTGTTCTTGCGTAACTTTTTGATTCGGCAAATCCAGCTTAACTTTATAAATTCCTTGGAGATGATAAGTAGCTAACTTATTCACATAAAGTGGTTCCAAAAGATTCACCTTAACTCCAGCAATTTCAAACTCAGGATTTGCCGCATTTAACTGCTGACCAATTTGCTTTTGTACGAGTTCCAACTGAAGCGCGATCGCCTTTTTCACCAAATTCCCATCCGGTGCAGATTCAATCGGTGGTTTTGCCGCCCCGCAAGCAGTTAATAGTATAATTAAAATACCCGTTATCATCAACCGAAACCAGCTATTTTTCATCATAATTACCTCCGAAAAAATCAATGAAAAGAATTCTTGTAATTAGTCTACTTATTTCTTTAACTTTCAACTGCTTATTTACCTTACTAGGGGGAATATTTTTAGCCAAACGAGGCGGTTTACCTTACTTGTTCGATTACCTTTCCCGTTCGACCAAAAATAACTCTTCACCCCCATTATTAACTTCACCCACTTACCTGCATCAAACCAGTCAATTCGAGCTACTAACAATCAATAATGATAGCATAATCTTTTTAGGAGATAGTCTTACTGCTGAGGGAAAATGGTCGGAGTTATTTGCTAACCCAAAAATCAAAAATCGTGGTATTGGTGGCGACACTACAGTTGGCTTGTTAGCTAGATTAGATAAAATCATTGAATCTCAACCGCAGAAAATCTTTTTAATGATTGGGGTGAATGATATTTATCAAGGCGTTTCAGCAAATACAGTGTACAATAATTATCGCACAATTTTAGAGAGATTCACTCAAGAAACACCAAGAACTCAAGTATATATTCAAAGCATTTTACCAATCAACAAAAACTTAGTAATTTATCCCACAGCCGCCAATAATCAACAAATTAGCCAATTAAATAGTCAACTGAAACAACTAGCCGCCGAATTCAGTTATACTTATGTGGACATCTTTGACTCTTTAGCAGACGAAGAAAATAACCTCAAGCCAATTTATACTCATGATGGCATACATTTAAACGGTCAAGGATATCGACCGTGGAAAGAAATCCTCGCCGAATATGTAAACGATAATTAAGCAAGATTGCAAAAATTGAAAATATGAGCAAAAAAACTCTTAATTTGAACGAACAACTATATGATTATCTGTTAGCAACATCTTTGCGAGAGCCAGAAATTCTGCGGCAACTACGAGAGGAAACAGATAAATTACCTGGTAGTCAAATGCAGATAGCGCCCGAACAAGGTCAATTTATGGCTTTATTAGTGCAATTGTTGGGTGCGAAAAAGACTTTAGATATTGGTGTCTATACAGGTTATAGTTCATTAAGTGTAGCTTTAGCGCTTCCGGCTGAGGGAAAAGTCATTGCTTGCGATACCAGCGAAGAGTCTGTTGCGATCGCGCAACGTTATTGGAAACTAGCCGCAGTTGCCGATAAAATAGACTTACGCCTCGCACCAGCATTGGAGACTTTAGAAACACTGTTGGCTGGAGGAGAAGCAGAAACCTTTGATTTTGTCTTTATTGACGCAGATAAAGCTAATTACCCGAATTATTATGAAAAATCTTTGCAACTGATTCGTCAAGGAGGATTAATCGCCGTAGATAATGTTTTGTGGGGGGGAAAAGTCGCTGATTCCAGCATACAAGATCGCCGTACCCAAAATATCCGTGATTTTAACCAAAAATTACTTCAAGATGAACGAGTAGTTATCAGTTTAGTGCCGATCGCTGATGGACTTACCCTAGCATTAAAGAGATAAGCATATAAATTAATAAATGTCAAGAGCAAAAATGGCGTTGAAGAAATTAGCTGTCAAGTTTCTCGAACGATAATTTTCGCGTAAAAAATGGGCAAAATAAGCTCGTATCTACATCAGAAAAACCCACTTCACCTAACCAATATTTTGCTGAAGAGAGAGGCATCTAGCCATGCAACCACCCATTCCCACCGGAACAATCTTACAAAACCATTACCGGATTAAAAAAGTTCTCGGTAAAGGAGGATTTGGTCGAACTTATATTGCCGAAGATATCACCAGATTCGACGAAATTTGCGTTCTCAAAGAATATAATCCCGGGAAACAAGATGCTTATGTCTTAGAAAAATCGAAAGAACTATTTCAGAGAGAAGCCCAAGTTCTCTATAAAATTGACCATCCCCAAATTCCGAAATTTCGAGGTACATTTGCGGCAGGGAGACGATTATTTTTAGTCCAAGATTTTGTCGAAGGAACATCTTATAACAACTTACTCAAACGCCGACGTAAAGAAGGACAAACCTTTTCCCAAGTAGAAGCCTTTGAATTTCTCCAGCAAATGTTACCAGTATTGGAACATATCCACAGCAAAGGAATAATTCACCGCGATATCTCCCCAGATAATATCATTTTACGAAAACGCGATCGCCTGCCCGTACTGATCGATTTTGGCGCAGTCAAAGAAGGTGTCGCCAAAATTCAAGAAGGAGGACAACTCGAAGGAACAACCCTAGGAAAAATCGGTTATTCCCCCGACGAACAACTGCGAACCGGGAAAGTTTTCCCCAATAGCGACCTTTACGCATTAGGAGTAACCGCAGTCGTCTTAATGACCGGACGAGAACCCCAAGACTTACTCGACCAAAATACAATGACTTGGCGCTGGCAGCAATGGATACCCACACTTAACGTCCATTTTGGCGGTATTTTAAATCGAATGTTGAGCGCCAGACCACAAAATCGCTATCAGTCAGCCACCGAAGTAGCCCAAGCTTTGCGTTCCATTGCTTCCCTAATTACCACACCAACACCACCACCCGAACCAAATGCGGCAACTGTCATTAACAACAAAACTAAACTTTCACCTACAACTACTTTAAAATCTGGTACTCAGACAACTTACCAAAACCATACCCGGATGGGTACTTCCATCAGGAAAAAGAACTCCTTAGCCAGTCAAACGAAAACCCTTTGGGCTATTGGTATAGGTTCAATTTTATTCGTTATTGTCCTTTTTGGAGTATTAGTCAAAACCTTAGTCCCAACTGCGGAAGTAGCTTCCTCCAACCAGCCAAAAGTTGCCGATAATTCCCCATCCGAGTCAGTTAATCCCGTTGCAGAAAATTCTACCTCAACTTCAGGTCAATCTCCTGCCAAAACCTCCGAACCGAAAAGTCTTACTCCTTCCCCCGAACCCACTGTCACCATCAAACGCTTACCCTCAATACGTCTCAATTTGCAACCAGGTATCAATAAAGTAGCAGGTAGTTTAAACAAAAATGAAGCTAGATTTTACATTCTCTCTCTCGAAGAAGGACAAAACTTAAAAATCCAAAGTAGCGGTAGCGCGATTATGAATGTTTTAGCACCGAATCGAGAACCTGTAAACGACCGAGCCAACCAAGTGCAAGAATGGCAAGGTATTTTACCTACCAGTGGTAGTTACTATCTGGAATTGATTCTCCCAGAAGGAGTAAATGATAGCGATTATAAATTAGAAATGACTTTAAGTGAATAATAATTCACCAATGACCAAGAAATTGGGCGAACTAGGGGAAATACTGGTAGCCCAGTGGTTAAAAACCGAAGGCTGGACAATTTTACATTATCGCTGGCGTTGTCGCTGGGGAGAAATTGACTTAATTGCCCAAAAACAAGCTACTTTGTTGTTTATCGAGGTAAAAACGCGCAGTCGAGGAAATTGGGACGCTAACGGTTTATTAGCAATTACTCCTAGTAAACAAAGAAAACTTTTGCAAACCGCCGAATTATTTCTTGCCGAAAATCCCGATTTAGCTAATCTCAATTGTCAATTTGACCTAGCTTTAGTGAAAAGTAAAAGAGAATCAAAGTCATTAAATTCTAACTTGGAGGCTGATTCTTTACCCGCTCGAATTAAGCTAGGCAAACCTCTAGCTTACGGTGGCTATTTGCTGACCTTGGATAATTATATTCCGGCAATTTTAGCACAATAATTTTAGGAAAATTAATTAGCAAGATAAATCCCCTTTCCTAGCTAAGAAAGGGGATAAACTGTTTTTCTCCAAACCATCAATTTAAGAAACTTTGTCAGATAAATAGGTTGTACCAACACATCCTACCACGACCAAAAAAATTATCCACGCTTACTCTTGAGGCAGAAACTTAATTTTCATGATTTTCTCACTTAAGAAAAGCGTGGTGAGATCAAAATAGGCAATATGACTGAGACAATTTCACTTTTTAGGCTAAAGTTTCTGGACAATAGCCCAAGCCACGGGTAAACTGTTGACGGAAGGCTTCGATGTCACTGCGATCGGGAATTCCATGAGAAACTACAGCCAGTTGATAACGACGCATGACATCAATTGGAGATTGTCCGGTTTCTAAACTCCAAAGTGCCATTTGAAGGCGAATTTCTGGTTGGTAGGCAATTCCTAGTTCGTTCATATAAGCGCGAAAATCGCCATCATCTTGAGGAGAAACGGGGTTTTCAAGCTTTACTTTGACTATCCAACCATCAATTTTGTGAATGACAGTGATAAATTTAACGCTGAGACGATTGGTTGCACGTAGATGTTCTACGACTCGGAGAGTTAAGCTAGCATTTGCTAAAAAATAGAGGTAATCCATAGTTGCCTTTTTTGCTTACAGTCTGGGGAGGTGGTATATTTCTAGTTTCGCGGAAAAACCCTTGTAGCACTAGGGGAGAAGCCCCCGATTTATCATGGGGGAATTTACCCAATTAGTAGAGTAAACTAGGAATAATGAGTAGCGATCGCCTATTATCAAGTTACGATTACAATCTCCCTTCAGAGTTAATTGCCCAAACTCCAGCCGTCCCTAGAGATAGTTCCCGTTTGTTAGTAGTAAATTCCCCGACGACTCACGTTGATGCTGTTTTCCGGGATTTACCTAATTGGTTACAAGCTGGTGATTTACTGGTTTTGAATAATACTCGCGTGATTCCTGCGCGTTTGTTTGGGCGTAAATCCACTGGGGCTGAGGTAGAGGTATTATTACTTGAGGAACGGGAAAATAACTGTTGGTTGGCTTTGGTGAAGCCTGGTAAGCGTTTTAAACTGGGTACGGAGATTATTTTTGCTGCTCCGGGAGTTAATGAGGAGTGTCGTTTAAAAGCTACGGTAGTGGGTAGGGATGAGGAAACTTCGGGACGATTGTTAGAGTTTAATGTCAAATCTCGTCAGTCGTTTTTCGAGTTACTTGATTTACAGGGTGTTGTCCCGCTTCCGCCTTATATTACTTCTTCTGAGTCCCAGCCGGAACAATATCAAACTGTTTATGCTCGTCAACCGGGTGCGATCGCGGCTCCTACTGCTGGTTTACATTTTACCGCAGAACTGCTGCAACGACTTGAAGCCCAAGGAATTAAGACTGCTTATGTTACGCTTCATGTTGGTTTGGGGACGTTTCGCCCGGTGGAGGTGGATGATATTACTACCCACAAAATGCACCAGGAATGGGTGGAAGTACCCCACTCTACTGTAGAGCAAATTCGCGCAACTAAAGCTCAAGGTGGTCGGGTTATTGCTGTGGGGACAACGGTTGTCAGGGCTTTGGAAGGGGCGGCTGCTGCTTCAGAAGGCTTGACAATTGAAGAGTTTTGTGGTAATACGAATTTATTTATTTATCCTGGTTATGAGTGGCGGGTAGTCGATGGTTTAATTACCAATTTTCACTTACCGGGATCGACTTTATTAATGTTAGTCAGTGCGTTGATTGGTAGAGAGAGATTATTGTCATTGTATGAGAGTGCGATCGCGCAACGCTATCGTTTTTATTCTTTCGGCGATGCCATGTTAATTTTACCAGCAGCAGTAATTAAGTGATTGGGGACTGGTGATTGGGGACTGGTGATTGGGGATTGGGGACTGGTGATTGGGGATTGGGGATTGGTGATTGGGGACTGGAAAAACAAGGAAAAATTGTGGCATAAACTGGTAAACGTGATAACTGGTCACTGTTCACTGTTCACTGTTCACTGGTGTAGAGACGTTGCATTTTAGTCTCTACATACCCGAATCCCTAATCCCTAATCCCTAATCCCTAATCCCCAAACCAAGATAAACTTTAAATCGTAAAGCCTAATGTAGGGTTTTGGAGCAATGTGGAAACAAGACAAGGCGATAAAATTGTTAGCAGCGATCGCTATCTGTGTCGGAATGAGTGGTGGAGAAGCGATCGCGGGTAAACTTCCCCAGACATCTTCACCGGGAAGCAAACAAATAATTAACGGTATCTATACAGAAAATCTCCAAGCTGCGGAATATTTCCAACGGGGAGTATTGCAATACAAACAAGGAGACTATCCAGGTGCAGAAACAGCACTGCGTCAAGCTTTGCGCTTCGATCCGTTTATGCCTTTAGGATACTATTTATTAGCGAATTCCCTCGCCGAACAAGGAAATCTCGACGAAGCGATCGCCAATTACCTCCAAGCGATCGCCTACGATCCCAATTTGGCAGAAGCTTATTATAACTTGGGTCTGGCTTTATATCGCCAAGGAAATCCTTCGGCTGCGGCGGCTCAATTTCAAGAAGCCCTGACAATTAATCCTAAGTTTCAGCAAGCTTACTACAATCTGGGTTTAGCCCTAGAAGCACAAGAAAGATATGGGGAAGCATTGAGTGCTTACGAACAAGCATTAGCGCTCAATCCCGACAATGCCGCAGCTTATTATAATTTAGGCAGGCTGTTGGTGCGGGAAAATCGGGAAGCCAACGCGATCGCTACTTTCAAACAAGCGATTCGTGCTAACCCAGAATTCGCTAATGCCTATTATCAACTCGGATTGCTGTATTTGAAACAAAACGACCTCGAACAAGCAGCAGAGGCGCTAGGAACCGCCGTAGAACTCGATGCCAACAATCCCTTATCCCAATACGCTTTAGGCTACGTCTTCACCCAACAAGGCAAATATTCAGCCGCTAGAGATCGACTCGAAAGAGCAGCCGAACTCGATCCTGCCAACGCCGAAACCTTTTTACAATTAGGAGTAGTTCAAAGCCAAAGATCCGCCCCCGAAAACGCGATCGCCGCCTTAGAACAAGCCGTTCGCCTCGATCCCGAAGATGCCGAAGCGAGGTACAATCTCGGAGTAGTTTACCAACAACAACAGCGTTACGAAGAAGCGATCGCTCAATACCAAGAATCAATTTTGCTCGATCCTCGTCAGCCAGAAGCCTTTTATAACCTCGGCATAATTTTACAAGAGATTGGGCGATCGCCAGAAGCAGCCAGACTTCTCAACGAAGCCAAAGAACTTTATCTCCAGCAAGACAACCTCGTCAGAGTCGGCGAAATCAACCGCTATCTCAGAGAAATTGTTTTACCCTCGATTCTAGTTCCCAGTAACAACAACCAGGAAAATTAAATCGGTAAACGCTGAAGATCCTTATTCGAGCCAATTACCACCATTGCCGTACCTTTGTGTAATTTTAGATTAGGCAATGGATTGATCTCAAATTTCTCTCCCTCACCCACAGCCAGAATATTCAAACCATAACGGTTACGCAACTGCAATTCGGCGATCGTTTTACCATGAAATTCTTCAGGAACCAAAACTTCCACAATACTATTGTCAGGATCGAGATCGAAGCGATCTAAAATAGCTGGTTTAGTTAAAGTATGGGCAAGAGCGCAACCTGCTTCGTACTCTGGAAAAACGACTCGATCTGCCCCTACTCTCTCTAGCAACTTACCATGAATTTCCGAAGAAGCCTTAGCGACCACGTGAGCAACTCCTGCCTCTTTCACATTTAGAGTAGTGATAATACTTTCCTGGAGAAAATTCCCGATCGCAATAATCACCGTGTCAAACTCAAAAATCCCTGCTTCTTTCAGCGCAGTCGGTTCTGTCGAATCTAACTGTACCGCATGAGAAGCAATTCGATCTGTTAACACCTGAGCTACCAGCTTTTCGTCAATATCCGTACCCAAAACTTCATAACCCATTTTATGCAGCGACCCACAGACAGCGCGACCAAAACGTCCCAAGCCAATCACGGCAAACTGGCGATTTCCTTGGTTCAGGTTACTCAAAAAATTTAGCGATCGCACACTTCACTCCTACCTTCTTTGCCTGAGCAAACTAGAACTAATCGTTTACATCATTTATCTATCTTATTTCTACGTCGCCTTGCTTACAACTAACTTGAGCAGGAACAGTAGAGTCTCGCACCGATAACTGATTTCTAGCCAACTAAGAGAGTTTCTTCTGGGTATTTAATCACGCTAGGAGGCGAATCACCTAAGATTGCCGCCATAAACAGTAAAATGCCCACCCTACCCATATACATCATCATAATTAAAAGTAGTTTCCCTAGTCCAGAAATACTTGCTGTGATCCCCGTAGAAAGTCCTACCGTTGCAAAAGCCGATACCACCTCAAATAACAGAGAAATAAAGTCAAAATTAGCATCAGTTATCGAGAGGAAGATTGTCCCAGTCGCAATAGCAATTACCGAACCAACTAGAACGCCAATTGCTTTTAAAATCAGACTTAGAGGAACTTCACGTTGATAGAGAATTATCTCTTCTTTTCCCTGCAAAATTGAACGAGTACAACTGCTTAAAATCCGAACTGTTGTAGTTTTTGTCCCGCCACCCGTGCCGCTAGGACTAGCACCAATAAACATAAAAGCAATTGTGATAAATAAACCAGCAGTAGATAGTTGACCGATGTCGAGCGTATTAAATCCCGCAGTTCTCGTCGTTACCGATTGAAACCAAGCTGCAATTAACTTTTCTTGGAAACTTAGAGAACCGAAAACTTCTGGATTGCGTAACTCGGTAAAAAAGAAAGCGATCGTAGCTAAAATCAACAAACTTAAGGTCGTGCTGGTGACAACTTTAAAATTTAACGAGAAAACAAATCTAGCTTTTTTGCGACGAAGATTTTTGAGAATCCAAGAATAAAGTTCCATAATTACTTGATAGCCTAAACCACCAAAAATAATTAAGGCTGGAATAATTAAATTTATCGGAATCGAGGAACGATAGCGAACTAAACTATCGGCAAAGAGACTAAATCCGGCATTATTCCAAGCGCTAATACTATGAAAGATTGCTAACCAAAGACTTCGAGAAAAATCATAGTCAGCCGCAAATACTTGAAACAGTAAAATTACGCCTGTTAGCTCAAAAACTAGGGTGGTGGCAAGAATTGAACGGATTAGATTCTGACTTCCTTGTAAAAAAGGTCGGTCAAAAGATTCTTGAATAGCAAATTTTTGCCGCAAGTCAAATCGGCGTCCGACTAACAAAATTAAAAAGGTAGTAGTGGTCATATAACCTAATCCTCCTACCTGAATTAGCAGTAAGATAAATAACTGCCCCCAAAAGGAAAAATAACTGCCTGTATCAACGACTATTAAACCTGTGACACAAACCGCAGATGTGGAAGTGAAAAAAGCAACAATTGGGTCATTCCACGTGCCGCTACTGGTGGAAATGGGCAACATTAATAAGAAAGTTCCCATTGTTATGAGAGTAAGAAAACCTAAACAAATCGTTCGCGAGATACTCATGAGTTAGAGAGGCTAATTTTAGTTAGTTCCTAGGAAGCATTGTAAGTGAGACTGAGAAGATTTTCTTTCTTGTCTGCCTTTTTTGGTTATCTTCTTCCTCGGGTAAGATCTGTTTATTTTACTTTTTCTCGATCTCAAAATTTACTGCATAAAATTTATAATTTGTCAAGTAACAAATAAGTTTTCATTGTGCCTTTACCTTTAACTTCGATCGCACCTCGCTCTTCAAAGAGAAACTTATCTCGTAAGAGAGCATAAGTTGTCTGGCTAACTTGAATAGTACCGGGGATGCCGTGAGATTCCATGCGGCTAGCGGTATTAACAGCATCGCCCCAAAGATCGTAGGCGAATTTTTTGGTTCCGATTACCCCAGCGATGACTGAACCAGTATTGATCCCAATCCTTATGTTTAAATTAGTAACATGAGCCGCATTAAATTGATTCATGACTTGCTGCATATCCAAAGCCATTTGGGCGATCGCCTCAGCGTGGTTTGGCTTGGCAGTAGGAACTCCACCAACTACCATATAAGCATCACCGATCGTTTTGATTTTCTCTAAACCATGCTTTTCCGTGAGGCGATCGAAAGTAGAGAAAATATTATTAAGAGTGGAAATTAGTTGTTGGGGATAAACTCGACTTGCTAATTGAGTGAAATTAACTAGATCGGCAAAGAGAATGGTAACTTCTTCAAAAGTATCGGCAATTAAACTTGGTTTTTGTTTTAACCTTTTCGCGATCGCTTGAGGCAAAATATTCAGTAACAAGCCTTCAGTTTTGCGTTTTTCCAGTTTCAAAGCTGCTTCAGTACGCTTACGCTGAGTAATGTCATGAAAAAAGACTGAGACACCTTCATAAGAAGGAAAAGCTCTTACTTCCAACCAACGCTCGATCGGTTGGTAATATTCTTCAAAAGTAACGCTTACTTGTTGGGTAGCGGCTTTCCGATATTCCTGTTCCAAAGTTGAACCTAAAGTTTCGGGAAATTCTGCCCAAAGTATCTTACCTAAGAGTTCTTCTGGCTTTCTGTGGAGAATTTTGCTAGCAACTTGATTGACGTAGGTAAAACGCCATTGTCTGTCCAAAGCAAAAAAAGCATCAGTCATTCCTTCGAGGAGTTCGACAATTTGGCGATCGCTAGCGCGCAGTTTGTCTTCAACTTGCTTGGTTGTCTCGATTTGACGCTCTAAACGAGTTATTTTAATTCTTAACTCCATTTGCGCGATTACTTGACGACCTAATCTTTGCAGCGCTTCTAATTGTTCCGAACTCAGGTGACGAGGAATGCGATCGATCGCGCATAGTGTTCCTAAAGGATAACCATCGGGAGTCACTAACGGAGCACCTGCATAAAAGCGAATATTTGGATCGGAAGTTACTAAAGGATTGCCAGCAAAACGCTCGTCTTTGAGAGCATTGGGAATGACTAACACTCGATCGGGGTTGAGAATTGCATGAGCGCAAAAAGCTAACTCTCGTGGCGTTTCTTCGGCTTCTACACCCACTTTCGACTTAAACCACTGACGATTAGCATCCACCAGACTGACAAGCGCGATCGGTGTCCCGCAAATATAAGATGCTAAGGCGGTTAGATCGTCAAAAGCTTCTTCTGCCGAGGTGTCGAGTATATTGTAACGCTTCAAAGCTTCGAGTCTTTCCTCTTCATTACTCGGAAAAGGAGCCACTTGGTGTTGCGGATCTCGCCGAAAGTACGAAGTCTGAGGTCTTTTTATACCACTTTTCAGTTTCTTTGTCAAGCTTTTGACCAACTGAAATAAATTTTTCACTAACTTCGCCACTTTTTTATCTACCTTTCGTTGGCGAGTTTTGTGACGATAATTTGGCATTACCAACTTTGTTTACTCCCTTCTTTGCTGTTTATTTTCTTGGAAATATTCACCCTGAAATAAATTTAGACTGTAGTTTTGCCTGGTAAAAATCCATTATCTCAAAACTAAGAAAGCAGAATAACTCTCCCTTCACACTTTTTTACCCTCATTCTCGACTATCAGCGATAATTTTCCAACTTAATTAGGAAAAACTGGGGAAGATCTCGAACCTGGGAGCAGTTTTTTCAACTACTAAGATTTTAGACAATATTTTTCCCATAATGATTAGATTATTTTTTATTATCCCAAGGAAGATGTGTAGTTAGTAGCTACCGAAATCGATCGCTCTGATTTTCCCAATCGGGAATAGGTGAGGATCTCAGTCCCATCTGATGCTACGCTAAATCCGGTAAGGCTATGCGGACAATCCACGATGACATCTACCCTTTATCAACAAATTCAGCAATTTTATGATGCTTCTAGCGGACTTTGGGAACAAGTCTGGGGCGAACATATGCACCACGGTTACTATGGTAAGAATGGTAACTATAAGCTTAATCGCCGCCAGGCACAAATTAATTTAATTGAAGAACTGTTAATTTGGGCTGGTTTGACAAATTTAGAGAAACCACCGCAAACAATTGTCGATCTCGGTTGTGGGATTGGTGGTAGTACCTTGTATTTAGCGCAAAAGTATCGTGCAACAGCCACGGGAATTACTCTTTCGCCCGTACAAGCCGCTAGAGCCAAGGAAAGAGCGATTGAGGCTGGATTAGAATCAAGAGTGCAGTTTCAGGTCGCTGATGCCCAAAATACACCATTTGAGGACAATTCTTTTGACCTGGTATGGTCGCTTGAAAGTGGCGAACATATGCCGGATAAGGAGAAATTTGTGCGCGAGTGCGATCGCATTCTCAAACCTGGGGGAACTTTTATTATGGCAACTTGGTGTCATCGTCCCACCAATTCTTTAGCGGGTGAGTTAACTGAAAACGAAAAACGTCATCTAGAAAAGATTTATCAGGTTTATTGTTTACCTTATGTAATTTCTTTACCAGAATATGAAGAAATTGCCCGTAATTGTAACTTTAAAAATATTCGTTCTGATGATTGGTCGGAGGCGGTTGCTCCTTTCTGGAATGTGGTTATAGATTCTGCTTTCGATCCCCAAGCTATTATCGGTTTAATTAGTAGCGGTTGGCAAACTGTTGAAGCCGCTCTTTCTCTTGGTTTGATGAGTCGCGGTTACGAGCGCGGTTTGATTCGTTTTGGCTTACTTTGTGCGACTAAATGAGTTAATTGTCAGTGTTTCTTTTGAAAAAAGAAGGACTTAAGTCTTGATTATTTACTTTGAATAAAGAGGACTAAAGTCCTCACTACGAACTAAGTTGAAAGAATCAGGTCTTGATTATTTACCTTGAATAAAGAGGACTAAAGTCCTCACTACGAACTAAGTTGAAAGAATCAGGTCTTGATTATTTACTTTGAATAAAGAGGACTAAAGTCCTGAATACGAACTAACTTGAAAGAATCCGAGAATAATTTTGCTATGAGTCAAATTTCTGCAACGCCGAAAAACCTATTTCGAGAACCTTTTGCTTGGCTATACAGCCTGTGGAAATTTTCGCGTCCCCATACAATAATTGGTACTAGCTTAAGTGTATTTGCCTTGTACGCGATCGCCACAACTCTCACTACTAATACTGTCACTATAGCCAGTTTACTGCATCTACTCGGTGCTTGGATTGCTTGTCTGGGCGGTAATGTTTACATTGTCGGACTAAATCAGTTAGAAGATATTGCTATTGACGAAATTAATAAACCCCATCTTCCTGTGGCTGCGGGAGAATTTACGCCTCCACAAGCGACGCGGATTGTCGCGATTAGTGGCATTTTAGCATTACTATTAGCAGCATGGTTGGGATTTTGGCTGTTAGCAACGGTAGGAATTAGTTTAATTATCGGTACGGCTTATTCTTTACCACCGATACGTTTAAAACGCTTTCCCTTTTTAGCAGCTTTATGTATTTTTACCGTGCGAGGAATAATTGTCAATGTCGGGCTATTTTTCTATTTCAGCAAAGTCTTTGGCTACAGCGAGTTTTTCCCCTTAGAGGTATGGACGCTAACTATTTTTGTCGTCGTGTTTACAGTAGCGATCGCTATTTTCAAAGATGTCCCTGACATGGAAGGTGATAAGCAGTTTAATATTACCACTTTTACTTTACTCCTAGGCAAATCAACAATTTTTAATCTTGCTCGCGGAATAATTACAGTTTGTTATCTGGGTACGATTATCGCGGGAGTTTTCTGGTTAAATAACGTTAATCTACTTTTCTTGACTATTTCTCATTTCGTCTTGCTAGGATTACTTTGGTGGCGAAGTCAGAATGTAAATTTACAGTCAAAGCCAGAAATTGCTAGCTTTTATCAATTTATCTGGAAATTATTCTTTTTGGAATATCTAATTTTCCCGCTAGCTTGTTTTCTAGCTTGAATGCGATAAGGTGGTAAATGCGGGTACGCGATAACTGTTAACTGTCAAGAGGAATTGCTAACACCCAATCTTGATAATCAGGATCGCGATTTTCGGTAATTGCCGTTAGTTTTTCCCGCAGTTTCTCAGTTAGGGGACGCTCGGTTGATAATTGATAGTTTTCAACTTTTTTAACTGGACTAATTTTTGCCGCCGTTCCACAAAGAAACACTTCGTCAGCAATAAAAAGTTCTGATTTATCAATTGGTCTTTGGATGGTTTCAATTCCTAAATCTCGAGCAATTTTAATGACGCTGTCCCTCGTAATTCCTTCCAAAATATCTTCTTCAAAACCAGGCGTAATTAACTTGCCATTTCTGACAATAAAAACATTCATTCCTGAAGCTTCGCAAACTTTTCCGCGAGAATTCATTAAAATTGCTTCGTCAAAACCGGATTCTACAGCTTCAGTTTTTGCTAATGCCGAAGTTATATAGGCGCCACTAATTTTACCTCGTAAAGGTAAGCTGCGGTCTTCTTGACGATACCAAGAACTAATGCGACAACTAACTCCGTTGGGAGACATATAATCTCCTAATTCCAAGCCATAGACAAAAAAGTCTTTTTCAATATTATGAATTCTCGGAGAAAGTCCTAAACCGGAATTATAAACAAAAGGTCGGAGATAAAAAGATTGCTTTGGCTGATTTTTCTTGACAAATTCAACTAAAATATGCCGTATTTTATCTGCTGGTAAATCGTAGCCAAGAAATTTCGCGCTGTTGCTCAATCTTTGACAATGGTCGTCTAAGCGAAATAACAAAATCTGTTGGGAATTTTGGGGATCGCGAATGCCGCGCATACCGCCAAAAGCTCCTGTACCATAGTGTAAGGCGTGGGTAGCTATGGAAACTTTGGCTTCGCTAAAGGGGACAAATTGGTTTTCAAAGTAGGCAATTGGTAAAAAATTAGGCATTTTCGGCATTAATGAGGATTTGAGTCGTGAGGATGAAAATGTTGCACTTGGGCATTAATTTATTAATTTACCTTATCCGCAGTTCTATTCCTAGTAGCGATCGGTTGGCTAACAAATGAATAATCAGCAAAAAGGCAAAGTTTACTTGGTTGGTGCGGGACCGGGAAGCATCGGCTATCTTACCCTGAAAGCACGAGAATTACTCGCTGAGGCGGAAGTTTTGGTTTATGATGCTTTGGTAGACCCACAGCTATTAGATTTGGTTTCTCACGATTGTCTCCGGTTGAATGTGGGGAAACGTGGTGGAAAACCGAGTACGCCTCAAACTGAGATTAATCAAATTTTAGTTAGGTATTGTCAAAAAGGCAAAAATGTGGTAAGACTCAAAAGTGGCGATCCGTTAATTTTCGGACGCTCTCGCGAGGAAAGGGAAGCTTTGAGAGCGGCGAATTGCGAGTTTGAGTTAGTTCCGGGCATTTCTTCAGTGTTAGCCGCACCTTTGTTAGCAGGAATTCCTTTAACTGATAAACACTTGAGTAGTGCTTTTGCGGTGGTTACGGCACATCAACCAGAAATTCTTGATTGGGAAGCACTCGCCCGACTCGATACTCTGGTAATTTTAATGGGAGGTCGTAATTTGAGAGAAATTGTTTCTCAGTTACGCAAACACGGACGGGATGAGTCTACTCCCGTAGCGATCGCGCGAGCGGTTGCTCGTCCCGAACAACAATTTTGGTTTGGGACTTTGGCTGATATTGTCGAGCAAACTGCTGGTATTTCTCTCTCCCCGACAGTCACGATCGTTGGCGAAGTCGTTTCACTAAGCGATCGCTTAACACCCGATCTCTTTTAATTCCTTCTTGTCTTCATCTCACCTCTAACCTCTTATGAAACAACCCTTAACCGGAAAAACCGTTCTCGTAACTCGTGCGGCACGTCAGTCAAGTAAATTTAGCGAACTTTTGCAACAACAGGGAGCAAAAGTTGTCGAAATGCCTGCGTTAGAAATTCGCCCCCCTTCGAGTTGGGTAGAGTTAGATCGGGCGATCGCGCATCTCGATGATTTTCACTGGCTAATTCTTACTTCTAGTAACGGTGTAGAATATTTTTACCAACGCTTGACAAATTGTGGTAAAAGCGAGCGAAACTTAGCAAATATTAAAATTGCTGTTGTTGGCAAGAAAACTGCTACGAGTTTAAGACAACAAGGTGGGCAGCCAAATTTTATTCCACCAGACTTTATTGCTGACTCTCTTGTCGAGCATTTTCCCGAAGCTTTAGCCGGCAAAAAAATCCTCTTTCCTCGCGTGGAAACAGGCGGAAGAGAACTTTTAGTTCAAGAGTTAACTAACCAAGGTGCAGAAGTAGTAGAAGTTCCTGCTTATCAATCAGGATGTCCAGAACAAATTGCCCCAGAAGCTTTAGAGACATTACAAAAACAAACAGTAGACTTTCTTACTTTTGCGAGTGGAAAAACCGTCAACAACTTCTGTAAATTATTAGCTAACGTTACTCCTGAATTGCTAATAAGCTCAGAAAAATTATTGGCAAATGTTTGCATTGCTTCTATTGGTCCGCAAACTTCTCAAAGTTGTCGTCAATTGCTCGGACGAGTCGATCTAGAAGCTCAAGAATATACTTTAGAAGGTTTAACGCAAGCAATTTTAGACTATGTGGAAAATCAAAGTTTTGCTCGTCATCTCTAAGCAAAATTAACGATCTTAATAAGCGTAAATCTCGTAACTTTTTGATAGGAAAATCAGTTATTAGGATTTTTTTACTCTTAAATAAGAGATAACTATGCGACTAAATTTCGGGCAAACTCAAATCAGTATAAGAGGTTACAATTATCAACATTACCTTTAAGGTTAAAAGATAGCATCCCCCTTGGGGGGAGTATTTCCAACCATGTGAATGTAGAATACGAATAAGTTATTTCCTAAGATCTTTCTTCAGATGGTTAGCTCGTTCAAGATAATCTGTATTTAACCCTTGTCCAATAAAATTATTGTTGATCTGTCTCACAGCAAAAAAAACCAAGAAGCCGTAAGCTTTCAAGAAAGTCGAGTGAAACTCGTGAAGACTGAACAAAAGGTCATGAATAACCTACCCCTCTTTAACCTACGGCTTACTAGCTCTTGCTATATTGTCGGTATTTATGCCTTCTTAGGTAGTCTCTGGATTAGCTTTTCTGATGCTCTTATAGTTAAATTGACAAATGATATGGTTTTGCTGAGTAAATTACAGAGTATTAAAGGTTGGGGGTTTGTTTTCTTAAGTAGTTGTTTGCTTTATTTACTTTTAAGTCGTAAGGATCGCACTAAGTCCGAATCAGCAATAGTAACTGAGTTAGAATTAGCAGCTTGGGTAGGGGCAATGACTGATATTGTGCTAATTTTAGACAAGCAAGGTTGCTGTCAAAAAATACTTTCGACACAGACAATTGCTTCCGAGCAACGCAGACAAGAATTAATAGGTAAAAGTTTCCGCGAAGTTTTATCTTTAGAGCAAGCAGAATTATTTGAGGAGCAAATTTGCCAAGTCCTAGAAAAGCAACAAATTGCGCAAATTAAATACAGTTTATTAGTAGAAAGTAAGTTACTTTGGTTTGTTGCTAAAATTGTGCCACTATCAAAAGATACGGTAATTTGGGTAGCGAGAGATATTACCGAACAAACACAGACAGAAGCAGAATTAGAACAAAAAGAACAGCAATGTCGTTTGCTAGCGAACAACTTTCCGGAGAGTTTAGTGATGTTTTTTGATAGAAATTTACGCTACACCCTTGTCGAAGGTACTGGTTTGGAGATAGGAGATTTAAGTAAAAATAGAATAGAAGGAAAAACAATTTGGGAAGCTTTACCAGTAGACATTTGTGAGTTAGTGGAGCCATTGTATTGGAAAGCGATCGCGGGAAAAACAAGTTTTGCTGAAATTCCTGACGGCTCTCGCGTTTATTTACTTCAAGTACAGCCAATTACTGATAGTCAAGGGGAAATTTTTGGGGGAATGACGATCGCTCAAGAAATTACGGCGCAAATCGAAATTGAAGAACATTTACAAGAATATGCTTTTTGTGATTCGCTAACAGGTTTACCCAACAAAACTTGGTTTTTAGAGCGTTTGAGTAGAACTTTAGAAGAGACTTTATCGGGCAAAAATGACTTATTTGCGGTTTTTTACATTCAATTAGAACGCTTTTCCATTGTTAAATATAGTCTCGGACACGAACTCGCCGATAAATTGGCGATCGCGACTGCTCACCGTTTGCAAGGATGCTTGCGTTTAAGGGAACCAGTTGCACAGGTAGGAGACAGCGCTTTGGCAATTTTGCTGGCAAATCTGGAAGATGTTAGCGAAGCTACTTGCATCGCGGAGCGCATTCAAGAGCTGTTAAATTTACCTTTAAGTTTGCGCGGACATGAAATTTATTCTCCAGTCACGATTGGTATTGCTTTCGGAAACTATCAACTTCGAGATCGCGAGTGGCATTTTCAACGCCCAGAAGATTTGCTGCGCGGTGCGGATACGGCGATGAACCATGCTAAGAGTAATGGCAAGCTGCACTATGCCGTTTTTCACCCAGAGATGCACAGTTTGGCGATCGCACGCTTGCAGTTAGAAACTGAGTTACGCAAGGCGATCGAATCTGGTCAATTGCAAATTTTTTATCAACCAATTGTCTGTTTAAAAACTGGCAAAATTATTGGTTTTGAAGCTTTGGTACGTTGGTTACATCCTCTTCGCGGCAAAATTGCTCCCAGTGAGTTTATTTCTTTAGCTGAGGAAACAGGATTAATTGGTGCAATTGATTGGTGGATGCTGCGCGAAGCTTGCCAACAATTAAGTATTTGGCAGCAAGATCGGCAGGAAAGCGAACCTTTAACCATGAGCGTTAATATGTCCCACAAAATCTTATCCCAGGTTAATTTAGTGGCTGAGATTAAGAAAATTTTGTCCTCGACTGGGATTGCTCCGAGTAGTTTGAAACTAGAGGTTACGGAAAGAGCAATTATGGAAGATGGCGCTGCGGAAGCTAACACTCTTGAGGAATTGAAAAGTTTGGGAATCAAACTTTCGATCGATGATTTTGGTACGGGTTATTCTTGTTTAGAACGCTTGCATCAGTTGCCGATTGATAC
This sequence comes from Oscillatoria salina IIICB1, assembly GCF_020144665.1. Classification (NCBI taxonomy): domain Bacteria; kingdom Bacillati; phylum Cyanobacteriota; class Cyanophyceae; order Oscillatoriales; family Oscillatoriaceae; genus Oscillatoria; species Oscillatoria salina. The sequence continues at coordinate 27,803 of NZ_JAAHBQ010000020.1, forward strand.
GTTAAAAATCGATCGTTCTTTTGTCAGTCGAATGCTCCAAGATCCTAATAATTGGCAAATTATCAGCACAATTATTACCCTAGCTCATAGTTTAAATATGGACGCGATCGCTGAAGGCATCGAAACTGCTGCGGAGTTTGCTGAATTGCGATCGCTTGCTGCTGAATATGGACAGGGTTACTTTTTCTCCAAACCTCTCTCCCATCAAGAAGCAGAAGCTTTACTCAAACAAAAATTACAATGGTAATTATCATTGATCAGCGTAAATGAGATGAAAATGCAACGCATCATTGGTTTAACAGGTGGTATTGCCACAGGCAAAACCACTGTCTCAAATTACCTTGCTAATAACTATAATTTCCCCGTTTTCGATGCCGACATTTATGCCCGAGAAGCAGTTCAATCGGATTCTTTTATTTTGACAGAACTTGCCCAACGATACAGCCCTAATATTCTTTTATCTAACGGCGAACTAGATCGTCAAGCTTTAGCGAAAATTATCTTCCATAATCCTCAAGAACGTAGTTGGGTGGAGCAAAAAATTCATCCTTACGTGCGTCAGCGCATCCAAGCTCAACTGAGGACATTTTCTGGTTATATAGCAGTCTTAGCTATTCCTTTATTATTTGAAGCTAAAATGACTGATTTATGTAACGAAATTTGGGTGGTAAGTTGCCACTTACAACAGCAAATAAAACGCCTGATCGAGCGCAACAATTTTACTTTAGCACAAGCACAAGCTCGGATCGATAGCCAAATGCCTCTAGGGGAAAAAATAGCTGCTGCTGACGTAGTTTTAGACAACTCGGCAACTTTAGATTACTTGTATAAACAAATTGATGCTCAACTAATTTCCCGGCAATTATGATATAATTCATTTGCTTTTAGTTTCCTAGAGAATTAGGCGATAAATGTATTTTTTGCAGGACACTAATATCAGAATACCGATCGCTATAGAAATTGTCCGGTCAACCCCGACACAACTTTTGCTCAGAGTTCGCCCAATTTATTTATGGTTAGTGGGAATTTTTGTCGCGATCGCGGCATTATATCTAATTATTTCTTATCGCTATGAAGTCGAACAACTGTGGTTGCTTTATTTGCTTTTAGGTGGTTGGTTGGTTTTAACTTTTCTCTTTCTAATCTCTAGCGAAGTTATAACCTGTCGCTTTGATAAAGTTTTGGGTATGATGACTCTCAAACAAAAAACATTGCTAGGTACTAAAGTTACCAAATACCCACTTTGGGAAATTCGTCAAGTAGGTTTAGACAAATTAGTCTCTTCTTATCGAGTAGTAATCTTATTTCATGACGGTAATTATGTCTTCCTTCCTGGCTATTACAGCAGCGAGAAAAACACTAAACAACACGCCGTTCTCTCTATTGCTAAGTTTCTCAACATCGAGGCTTTGTTTGACTTATCTTTAGCTGTTAAGTCATAAGCGGGTGCGTTAAATAACCCACCCTAGTTACTTAACTTGTTGTCGTTGTCATTATTTCATTATACTTGTCTTTTCCTGCTTGATAATTTTTACTTTCGTAGCCTAAAATATTATGGATAATCCATTTTTGGGGATATCCCTCCTTCAGCAATAAAGAAATTCCTCTTTGCAAAGTTTTTTCTTCGTCCAAAAATTTATTTGCCAACCATTCGCTTGTTTTCGCAAAAGCGGTTTTGTCGTTTTCGGTATGGTAATCAACGTAAATTGCACCTAATAAGGGCTTAAATGGCTTGACGGGAACTACTTCATCTCCTAGTTTAAGTACGGCCAAATCCTGTTTAGTTAGTTGGGAATTGTACTCATTTACCTTTTCTTTTTTGAGCAGATTGTTTGCTAACGAACTTAATCCTTTTTCCTTCATTCCCGGTAAAAGATTGTACAAATATTCGGCAACAATTGCTTTTAACAGAGCATTACCAAGTAATTGCAACTGCTTGTTGTGAGAAAAACGTTCTTTGATATCTTTTTGATAACGCTCTAACAAGGGTGCAATTAAATGTTTATCGATCCATTTTCGAGTTTGGAGATAGCCTCGATCTAGATAAATTGCACCTACTAAAGCTTTGAAGGCACTTGCAAAAGGATTGTTACTTTTTTGACGTAGTTGATACCTTTCTTCTTTGAGTGCTAAAAAAGGGTAAGAAGCGCCTAATTCCATTTGAAACCACAGTTTGGTTAACCTTTCTCCTTCAACCAATTTGTCCCGTAATTTAGAAAGTTTACCAGCTTCTAGATAAGGACAATTACGATATAAGTAGTCAATGCAAGCTAAATTAAGCATTGACTTACCTAAAAATTCTAAGCGTTCGTTGTTTTCTTCGGGTTTTCCAAGTTGTTCTGCGTAAGAGGGATGCGTTAAAGCAAGTCGTAGGTAGTCACTATGTTTAAATTTGATGCCAATTTTACTTTCTACTTGCGACCAGTTGATTTCCATTTTGATACCACTTATACAACAAATTTAGCGATAGTTAAGTTACGATGAGATCGGGATAAAGCCTTGACTGGGAACTGGCGATTACCAATTAACTCTGAATCTATTTTTGGCTTGCATTCACAATTGTAACTGGATTGAGGGGAGAAAAGCGAGTTAGTTGGGCTACTGGGGTTGAACGTGCGATATTTAGTTGTAAAATACGGTAATTCCAATTGCGATTTTGCAACCAATTGAGGGTAAGATTGAGGTGTTCTAAGGTGGCTAAGGCTAAGACTAAAATTCCTTCAGTTAACAGTTTAGTTGCACAAAAATCTAGAATTGACTCTAAGTTGCCGCCGCTCCCGCCGATGAAAATGCGATTTGGGGCGGGTAAATCTGTTAAAATCTTGGGGGCAATACCGTGGAGAGAATAAACGTTATTTACTTGTAAGCGCTGACAGTTTTGTTCGATTAAGGCTTTTCCCATTGCGGTTTTTTCGATCGCGTACACTTGCGAATTTGGACATAAACGCGCTATTTCGATCGCTACCGAGCCGGTACCTGCTCCAATATCCCACACGGTTTGTCCGCATTTTAAGGCTAACTCTCCTAATATTACCAGACGCACTTCTCGTTTGGTCATGAGTCCGGGGCGATCGCGTAAACTTAAAAAGGTTCGATCTGGTAATCCAATTAGCGGTAATTCCTTGACATTTAACTCATTTTGTGCAGTAAGTTCGCCTTTAATTAGAACAACGACATTGAGTTTAGCAAAGGTTTTTCTCTCTAAGGTTTCAGGGGAGTAGCAATTAACATTTTCTTCAGTAGCGCCCAGATTTTCACAGACCCAAAAATCGTAGGAAGTTGGTAAATCGAGAGCTAGATAAAGATTCGCGATCGCGCCGGGCGTATTTTTCCCATCGGTGAGGATAGCAATTTTGTCAATACCTTGTTGTAAAGCTTTACTTAACTCATCGAGGGAACGTCCGTGAGCGCTAATAATTTTAGCATCTTGCCAGGGAACTTTGAGGCGATTAAAAGCTAATTGGACGGAAGATAAATGAGGATGAAAATGCAGTTTTTCTGGTGGTAACTTCGAGAGTAACAAACGTCCCAAACCGAAAAATAAAGGATCGCCAGAGACTAAAATCACAATCGAATCAGAATTATCGAGACGCTGACGAATTTCAGTAATTGCGGTAGTAAAATTTCCCAGAACTAGACGCAGAGCCGGATGTTGAGGAAAATAAGTTAAATGGCGATCGCTACCTACTAATAAAGTCGCCCGCTCGACAATTTCGCGTACACTTTCAGTTAAGCCCGCAGCACCATCCAAACCAATTCCGACCACATTTATTTCACTCATCAGAGTCAAATTCGCTCGCTTCCCAAGCTAAAATAATTAAAGCATTAAGAATAGCTGCGGCAACAGCAGAACCACCTTGACGACCTTGAATAAGAATATGAGGAAGAGAGGTTTCCGCCAAAGCTTGTTTCGACTCTACCACATTCACGAAACCCACAGGCGCACCAATTACAAAAGCAGGTTTTCTAGTTAAATGTGGTAACTGAGAACAAAGTGCAAACAAAGCAGTTGGCGCATTACCAAAAACGTAAATCGCTTGGGGAAAACTGTCAAGACATTGTAATAAACCCGTTTCCGTGCGAGTTTTTCCCGGAATAGCAGTCGGTGCGAGTTCAACTGCGGAAATCAAAGGATTTTGCCAAGTTTTTTTAACTAAAGTAGCCACGCCAATTTTAACCATTGTCACATCAGTAACAATCGGCACAGCTTGACGTAGAGAAGAAATAGCAGAGGCGATCGCACCAGGAGTAAACTGAATTAAGCGGGAATATTCAAAATCCGCCGTAGCGTGAATAACCCGCCGCGCGATCGCGTATTCCGCAGCAGTAAAATTATGTTTGCCAATTTCGCGATCGATAATGGCAAAACTTTGCTGAAGAATAGGATGGTTTAAATCGTTCAAAACTCGATCGCGGGTAAATCCGAATCTCGATAATAACCTGTCATGTTAGCAAATTTACGCAACTCAGCTCGACGGACAGTTAAAATTTGTGCTTCAGCTTCGAGCAATTGGTCATTTAAACTGGTTAAAATTTGTTGGAGACGATCGCGGTCAAGATCGGCAGGAATCGTGCCAAAATAGCCCAAAGTAATATGACCCATAAAAGTATATTGCTGTTCGACACCCAAACCAATTAGACCAGGATTTTGATAAATTGAGCGACGTAATTGGAGGATGCGCGTATAACCCGCTTCATCAACAGGGATAAAACAAACAGCGATCGCGCGAGGTCTAACAGTTAATCCTAGCAAACGCAATTCAATCGGTTTACCAAGACTAACCAACTCCTGAGACTGCTGAAAACTTTCAGCAATGCAATCTCGTAACTCCCGTTCAAAATTAGGATTCTCCTTAAGTGCATCTCGATAAGCACTGTCCCAAATCAAATCTGCTAGCGTCAAGTGAAAACTTTCTGGTGGTACAGTAGCGATCGACCCTGAATCGAGTTGTTCGTGTAATTGGGACTGAACAACCTTTAAATTGCCGTAAATATCGCGATTATACTCATCCTCGCACCAAGGGGGTGTCATAACTGTATAACCCGGAAAATCCACTGGTTGTTCCCCACAAAACTTAGGAGACTCCTGGATATTTTGGAGTTGCCCGCTATAAGCTGAGGGTAGGGTTAGCCGAGCTACTCGATTAAGATAAGTTTGATATGCTTCGTCCAATCTGGTGTGCCTCGCTCTTAGATACTATAAGTAGTTTCTCTTATGCCAATTTACCTTTTCTGGGGGGAAGATGACTTCGCGATCGCCAAAGCTGTTGAGAAACTTCGCAAACAAGTCCTCGATCCCAACTGGTTACAATTTAACTACGAAAAAATTTTCGGCGATCGCCAAGATCGAGTCATTCAAGCATTTGATACTGCTATGACTCCCGTTTTTGGGCTGGGAGGACGTTTAGTTTGGTTAGCTGATACTACCATCTGTCAACATTGTACGGAAGAATTACTCGCGCAATTACAGCGAACTTTACCCGCTCTACCACCAGATTCTCATTTATTGTTCACCACTAGCAAGAAACCCGATAAACGCCTTAAATCTACCAAACTGCTCCAAGAATACGCCCAAATACAAGAATTTAGTTTAATTCCCCCTTGGGAAACTGAGAAACTCTTACAGCAACTCAAGCAACTCTCCGGTGAGTTTAACGTCCAACTTACCCCAAAAGCCGAAAAATTCCTCGCCGAATCTGTGGGTAACGATACCAGACAACTAGCCAGCGAACTCGAAAAATTACAAATCTACGGACAAAATCAGACAGGATCTCTCGATCTCGAGACAGTTTCCAGCTTAGTTACCTCAAATAGCCAGAATAGTTTACACTTAGCAACAGCAATTAAAGAAAAAGACGAAGCTCGTGTCTTAGGGTTAGTCAACGAGTTGCTAAACCGTAACGAACCCGCTTTAAAGATTGTCGCTACCTTAGTTGGACAATTTCGGATTTGGGCGATCGTCAAGCTAATGGTTGAAACGGTCGAAAGAGACGAAAAAAAGATCGCTGCGGTAGCGCAAATTGGCAATCCCAAGCGCATTTACTTTCTGCGTAAAGAAGTCCAAAACCTGAAAGCACGGCAGCTACTCGCTATTTTACCAGTTTTGTTAGACTTAGAAATTAGCTTGAAAACAGGTGCAGAGCCGTTATCTACTTTACAAGCAAAAGCGATCGAAATGTGTCATCTTCTCCGAAAGTAGTGGGGACTGGGGAGGTGGTGACTGGGAGACTAGGGAGAGGGGGAGGAATTAGGGGATAAACTGATAACTTTTAACTGTTCCCTAATCGCTAGTCAATGTTAACTGGTAACTGTTCACTGATAACTGGTAACTGTTCACTGTTAACTGAACCCAATCCAAGGGTCCCCAACTAATACTCGGAACTTCTCACGGCTAACACAGTTCAAACACAATAGAAGATCCAAATTACGGATTTTATTACTTTATAATTCAAGTTGGCACTAATGTTGACTACATTGTTTCCCCGATTTTACTTAAATAAAAAGATTAGCCGTCCGTTAATTGTCGCTTCCTTAGCGACAATGGGCGTAATGTTGGGAATTGTTCCCAGTATTTCGGAACAATCTTTTAGCTTATCTTTCCAAACTTCAGCTTACGCGCAAGAGTTTACCGACCAAGATATACTTAATTATGCGCGAGCAATTTTGGATATGGAATCATTGCGTCAGCAAGCTTACGACGATATCAAGCAAATTATTGGTACTCAACCACCAACAATTGCTTGTAACGATCGCCGGAGTTTGCGTAATCTTCCTCGAGATGCTGAAGCGATCGCTGTCAATTACTGTAACGGTTCTCGTCGTATTGTTCAAAGTAGTGGTTTGAGTGTTTCTCAATTTAATGAGATGACTGCTAGAGTACAATCCGATTCGAGGCTGAAAGAAAGGGTTCAACAAGCAATGATTCGACTACAAAGACGTTAATCTTTAATCTTTTGTCCGACTTTCACCCCGATGCTAACTCTTACCCAATTTGTCTCTACCACCAATGACGTTAAAGACGTTAAAGTTGATTTTACCCTCTTTCTGAATGCCGAAGAACGCACCCGCAGCCGCTATCGTTTTCAAACCGAAGATGGTCAAGTTTTTTGGCTGCGTTTACCGAGGGGAACAGTTTTTCAGGATGGAGATCAACTGATCTCGCTAACCGGAGAAGTCGTGCAAATTTTAGCTAAACCCGAACCTGTACTAACAATCACAGCAAAATCTCCCCTCGATTTACTTCGTGCAGCTTACCATCTCGGTAATCGTCACGTACCTCTAGAAATTACTTCTACCTATTTAAGATTTTCCCCCGATTCTGTTCTAGAAGCAATGCTTTTACAACTAGGTTTAGAAGTAAAAAAAGAGGTCGTACCTTTTCATCCTGAAATTGGCGCTTATTCTCATTCTCATTAGGGGATTGTTGATTGGGGGAGGATAAACTGTTCGCTGCTAACTAACCATCATGTTAAATCATACAGCCTTGCTGAATTTATTACAACTAGCTAGTTCTACTTTACCTGTAGGTTCTTATAGCTATTCAGAAGGTTTAGAAGCGTTGGTAGATTCGGAGATTATTAACAATCAAGACCAATTTTATTTATGGTTAGAAAATGAATTAACTTATGGAGCAATTCGGATTGAGACAGCAGTAATGTTGAGATCCTATGATTGTCTGAGTAAGAGCGACTTGACTGGTTTAAATAGTTGGAATGGTTGGTTATCGGCGGCGAGAGAAACAAAAGAATTAAGACAGCAAAGTTGGCAAATGGGTCAATCTTTACTTGAATTATTGATTAGTTTACAACCCAGTTTGCAATTCTTAAAAGATGTAATAGAAGATGAATGTAACTACGCGATCGCTTTTGGGATCGCGGCTTCTTATTGGCAAATAAATGTTGAAGCTACAACAATAGGTTATTTATACAGTTGGCTAAATAATACAATTAATTCAGGAGTAAAATTAATTCCTTTGGGACAAACAACTGGTCAAAAATTATTGTTTAAATTACGTCCCTTAATTGTGAAAATAACTGAAGAAATTTTTGCTTTATCAGATGAAGAATTGGCAAGTTGTAGTTGGGGATTAGCACTTGCGAGTATGGAACATGAAACTCAGTATAGCCGCTTATTCCGTAGTTGAAACTTTAGTTAATCGAAGCTGTAAAATGGTACTATAGCTTAAGCAAGAGCGACTATAACGCCAATGAATCGAAACAAATTATTACTTCCAGTGTTAGATATCTCAGTGTTAATTTTCTGGGGTATCTTGTTGCTAAAATTTTGGCTTACCTCAAATTTAGACTTGCTGATGCACCCCGAATATGGATGGTTAGCGATCGCTGCGGGTTTCCTTCTCTTAGCGATCGGTATTCTTAAGGGTATTCAACTTAACTGGAGGCTGCGTCAGCAACGTTGGGGTTATATTAATGAAATGCCAGTGGTTACTCATGTTAGTTTACTACCACCCGTGTTAACTTCCGCTCTCCTGTTATTAGTAGCAATAATTGGCTTATTGACAACACCTCAAGTAGTAAGCACATCAAAATTAGTCGATGAAGGTGTTAGCAAGTCTCTAGCTTTAAATGCTAATGTTTCTCCCTCTTTTCTCCCTGCGACTAACCCCGAAGATCGCACTCTCATCGATTGGATTGCTAGTCTTAATCGAAATCCCGAACCCGATTCATACATCGGCAAAAAAGTCAAGATAACGGGATTAATTGTTAACGAAACTCAACTACCAGAAGAATATTTATTATTATCGAGTTTAGTAATAAATTGTTGTACTCCCGATCTTTATCCAGTGGCTTTACCAGTAAAATTACCAGAAAATCATCGCCAAAGTTATGCAGCTAATACTTGGCTAGAAATAGAAGGTACAGTAATAAGCGATACTTTACAAGGCAGACGACAATTAACAATTGATGCGGCTAATATTCAAGAAATAACTCGTCCAGACAATCCTTATAATCGCTCGTGGTAAATTAATTTAATTGGCAAAATGAATTCAGAATTAAAAGCAAAACTAATTAATAGATTCAAAAAAATACCCTCTTTAGATCGGCTTGTTTTAAGTACCAGTGGCGTAGTAATATTTTTGATTTTACTTAATTTAATTACCGGAAATCGCGCCTCTCCTCGCGTGCGTAATTTTAGTTGGCAAAATCAACAAATAGGTGCAAAAGATAAATCATTCATCATCACTTTTAACCGTCCCGTAGAACATTCTAGCGTCGAAGCCAACCTGCAAATTAAGCCTTTGCTACCGGGGAAAATTAGCTGGATGGGTAATAAAATGGCATATACTCTTACTCAGCCTCCTCTCTACGAAAATACCTACGAAATCAAGTTAGAAGGGGCAAAAATAAGTAACGATCCAGAAAAAGAAATAGCCCCTTTCCAGACAAAATTTCAAACCCGCGATCGCGCTTTTGCTTACTTAGGTGTAGACGGAGAAGAACAAGGACGTTTAATTCTGTATAATTTAACACAGCAGAAAAAAACAGTTCTCACTCCTGGCGATCTAGTAGTAATTGATTTTGAAGGCTATCCTCATGGAGAAAAGATTTTATTTTCTGCCCTAAATAAAAACAGTGAAAGTCAAGATTTAGGCTCGCAAAAACTTTATACTGTCACCACAGGAATTAACTTTGCTAACCCAAAGAAAGCTCAACCTCCAGGTAAAATCAAAGAAATTTTAGACTCCGAAAATTATCACAATCTGGAATTCGATCTCGCAGCCGACGCGAAGAATATTGTAGTGCGACGAATTAATAAAGAAAATGCTGCTGATTTTGGTTTGTGGTTAATCCCAGAGTCAGGAAAACCTCAATCTTTAGAAATTCAGGGAGGAAAAATAAATATTGCCCCTGACGGAAAAACCGTAGCAGTAACCCAAACCGAAGGAATAGCGATCGCGCCATTAACTGCGACGGAAACTTCCGGGAAATTATTATCGGGTTACAATCAAATTATCGCTTACGACCAAACCAGCGAGCGGACAATTTTAGTTAAATATGAGCCAGATTATACAGCATCGCTATTTGTCCAAAATAAGCGAGGAGAAGAACAAAAAATTCTGACCACACCAAGAACAATCATCGAATGCGAATTAGAACCAAAAAAGGAAAAAATCCTTTATTGTTTGACCAGCGAAGCCAGAAAAAACCAAGCAGAAGCAATGATATTTCTGGCAGCAATTAATTTAGAAACGGCGGAAATAATTGACTTATTAGCCTTACCTTATCAAGGAGAAGCCCAAATTAGTATTTCCCCAGACGGAATCGGCTTACTCTTCGATCGCCTCGTTCCCGCAACTGAAGTAGATAACGAAACCTTAACCACCGAAGACGGAGTAGCGATCGCCACTGGGCGTTTGTGGCTGTTACCTTTACCAGAAACACTCGACAACGAAAATCTCCAGAATCTCGCCCCCCAAGAGTTAATTCCCGGTTTTCATCCCCATTGGTTGCCTTAAACAGGTGTAAAATTAAAGCGATCGCTCAAGGAGAATTTAGCAAAATGCCCCCAAAGTGGCCCCGTCAACCAACTCGCGAAGATCCCGAATATCGACGTTTAGATGACCGCATGAATTTTGCTGTCCATGTCGCCTTATTTGCCGCTTGTAATAGCGGATTGCTATTTTTTCACCAACTCCACGTTACGAATTGGGCTTGGGGCAAATGGATTACACTTGTATGGTCGATAATTTTATTAATCCATCTGATTTATATCTTTGGCATAGTAGATTATTCAACGAAATCCAATGGCTAATCCCACAACTCAAGAAATCGAAGCACTAGCTGCGGAAATTGGCGAAAATGTTTATATCGATGTAGCTAAGTGGCATTTATATTTAGCTGATGCTCATTTGCATACTCTTGTCGCCGAAAGAGTTTATCCTTTACTCACCCAAGATTCGGCGATTAACGAAGACGCAGTTCTACAAATTTTGCGCGATATTCCGGTTAAATTAGGTGGAGGTAAAAAGGAACTACCCTTAGTTGAATTACTTCCCATGCAATCCCAAGTTAATTTAATCGATTTGCTCGAAGAATATCAACGAAAAATGTAGTTATTATTTTTCTCTCCCTACCCTATCTTTTGACTTCTGGTGGTAAACATTCACAATTAAGGATGGGGTAGGGTAGAAAAACTCAAGAAATTAATTATTTACGAAATCGGATGGATAAGACTTTTTTGATATGACCATCCCGCCGTTTGATGAATTGGGCAATCTTCCTCCAGGTATTCATTATTGCACCTGGGACGAATTGGTAGCAAGATACGATCTTACCTTACAGCGATCGCGCCTGATAGATGGACTCAAACGAGCAATTAAGCATCTTCAAGCAGCAGGGTGTCGAACTATCTATATTAATGGTAGTTTTGTTAGCGATAAACTGAATCCAAATGACTTTGATGCTTGCTGGGATGCTGAAGGGGTAGATATGGATTATCTCAAAATTCATGCTCCTAGTTTGCTTGATTTTTCTAATAAACGAGCAGCACAAAAAGCTCAATATAGAGGAGAACTTTTTCCCTCTGAATTACTCGCTGACGATAGTGGATTAAGTTTTTTAGAACTTTTTCAATTTGATAAAAAACAAAACCGCAAAGGTCTAATTGCCATAGATTTATTAAGGTGGGAATGATGATTTTAAATGACTTGGAATATCAAACCACGAAGGAACGTATAGCAGGATTTCAACGAGCATTGACAGAGTTAAATACGCCCGATAATAAGTTGAAAAAGACTAATCCCGTACTTTGGCAACTTAATGTAGATGGAGTACAAAGTTTGTTGGCTGATTTTAGTGAACAAATACAAGAATATGAAGCCTTAATTTCTAGAAAGCAACATGAACCTCTTGTTTTTGAAATTGATTCCCTTGCACAACTTCCCCAAATTTTAATTAAAGCTCGTCTTGCAGCGAAAATTAGTCAGTCTGAATTAGCTAATCGACTGGGAATAGAAGCAAGTCTTCTTCAACGATATGAAGATCGAGAATATGAATCAGCAACGTTGACACAATTACTCGAAATTAGTCAAATTTTGGGCATTTCCATCCTCCAAAAAGTAACTCTAGAAGTTACTACACCAGCAGTTAGTTAATCTGATGAATGAAGGCGTACAGTTGTACATCCTAATTATGATAAAGGGTTAGATACTCTTTGAAAACAGAAGACACGGTAAAGGACTGGCGATCGCTTTCTTCTTGAGTTAACAGAAAACGTTTGTTTAATGACTGTAAGCCATTAATGAGATCGTTTGATGATAACGATAACGATTGTCTGATATTTTCTCTAGATATAGACTGTTCCTGAGAAACTACCCATAATAAAATTTTCTTTTCTACATCGGATAACCTAAGCCAAACTATATCCAATAGAGATTTAATGTCTTCAGTTAATATTACAGAGTTCTCTTGAGTAAATTCGTCTACTTTGCCTTCAAAAATATCCTTAATTAAAGTGCTGATATACTGTAAATATTTCGGATTACCTTCATACAAACTAATTAACTGTGACCAACTCTCCTCCCTATTTAAGCCACGATCGCGTAAAATCAATTTAGCTGAATCATCTAATCCTGACAATTCCAAGCAGTGCGTTGGATACAGTTCAAAATCTAAGGATATCATTTCTTGACACTTTTCCTGACTAATGAGCAGGAGACAACTTGAATGTTGTACTTCTGCTATCATTTGCAAAAATATTCTGTAACCTTGATATTCAGGCTTATATTGTCCTGAAAATTGATTCTCGGTAAATATTTCCTGAACATTATCGAGAACAATTAAGCATCGTTTTTTATTAAATAACTGTAAACATTGATTTAATAAAGTTTTTGATATTTTATCTCTATCACTTTGTGATAATTCGGTTACAATTTCGGTAAGTATAGAATCTAAAGAGGAGTAGAGTTTTATATTTTTCCAGACGATCGCTTCAAATGGTAATTTATAGGTATCAATTAGTTGTCTCACCAACGCAGTTTTTCCAATCCCTGTAAATCCTAAAACTGAGATTAAACGAGTATTGGTATTTTCTAGCCATTCAGATAAATTTGCTAATTCACTTTCTCTACCATAAAAAGAAATTATTTGAGGAGATTGTGTTACATTGTAATAAATTTCTTTTGTGTTAACTTCTTGATCGCTACTAGCTATTTTATTTTGAGGATTAGAGGAATTAATATATAAATCAACATCATTATTAATTATCCCTACTACCTGCTGTGACGAATTAGATAAATTAAACGAATTTGCTAATCTTTCAACTGTCCAACAAAAATTAGATTTGTTAACATCTTCGTTTTCTCCTAACGCTTTTAACTCTTGAGATAGTATTTTATATAAACCACGGCTAACATTACCGATATGATTTTCACTGTTATAATCAATTTCTCCTGCAATCTCAGCATAGGTTTTACCTTGCCAAATTCCCTTAATTACATTTGTCTCTAAGTCATTAAGGTGTTTTTCTGTATGCTTGAAGACTAGCCGATCTACTAACTGTAAAACTTCAGTAACATTCATAGAAACTAGATATAGCTTGATTTTTAGCTATTATAGCCTAGCACTCAGTTAGATTATCAAGGGTTTTTGAGGGTCACTCTTAATATTTTTTGACTAAATTCAGAATAAAAACAATGATTTTCAGTTGTTAGTAGGTATGTAATATGATGTAGTTTAAAAAAAACTTACTTGCTATCAAAAAAAATGCAATGGATTTAAGAGGATTAGTTCAAGGCTTGGCAAGAGACATTTTGGGCGATCAACAGATGTCTGAAGAAGATTTTGAGAAAATTTACCGTCAGATTGAGGACAGGGTAGATAATGAACCTCCACCTCGTTTTGCTTTTATTGGCGAAGCTGGGGTAGGAAAGTCTTCTACATTGAATGCACTCTTTAATGCAGGTGTAGCAGTTAGTCATATTGAAGCCTGTACTCGAATCGCTGATAAAATTGAATGCCTGAATGGGGCATTAATTGCTTATGATATGCCCGGATTGGGTGAGAGTCGTTTAAAACAAAGAGAACATATTGCTTTGTATGAACGAGTTTTAAAAGATGTTGATGTTGCGTTGTGGATTTTAGATGCACAAAATAGAGCGATCGCTTCAGTACAAGAATATTTAGAAGCAGAACTCCAATCTATTAATCCCAGATTATTAGAACGAATGGTGATTGCTTTAAACAAAGTTGATTTAGTTTATCCGGGAGAATTAGCTTGGCATCCGTTAGCTAATTTGCCCAGTGAAGAACAAGAAGAAAACATCAAAGGAAGAATCCGAGACGTTAAAAGAAGAATTCGAGAAGTCATCCCGAACTGGAAAGGTAAAATCATAGGTTATTCTGCGAACAAACGCTATAACTTACCACATCTTTTTGATGCAATGATGGATGCTGTTCCCAATAAAAGAAAATGGGTGGTTGCATCTCGTAAAGCATTAGCCGATTTTCTAGAATTAGTCGATCCTCAACTTCTACCGCCAGAGAAAAGACGAGAAAGAGCAACCAATCCAGTGCCTCAACCTTCAAAAATGTCTGATGTTGTTTCTAGTATGCCACCGGAAGAATTTGCTAAATTTGCTGGCAATCAAAAAGCATTTATAGCATGGTTAAAGCAACAAGGACAATAAATCATTTTCTGTTTAACTATCCATCAAGGAGAAATTAAAAATGAAATACGTTCCTGACGAGACTTATATCCCCACTTCTACTCGCAGAGCAATAGAAACTGAACTGAAAAACAGATTTGACTCCTATCTTACTGAATTAGATGACCATCAACTAAGCATATTACAGAAATCAGAAAAAGATTTTAGAAGTTTTGTCGCTGATATATTCGTTTCTATTGCAGCAATTTTTGGTTATGTAGTAGGGCAAGTTGTTGGCTTTGTCGAAGATATAGGTAGAGGTATTAAGAGAGGTTGGAATGATGGATTTAAAGCTGGACGTGGTCGTTAAATAACCAACTTATTATATGAGTGAATGGATATCCTTACCGTTCCCGAAATGCCCAAGATGCCAACAATCTTGGGTAAGAAGTTACCATGATTGCTTGTGGACTGGCGAAGCTTTAGTTGAGCCTTATCAAAGACAAGCAAAATGTCAAGGTTGTGGTCAGCAATGGCTTTTACTCAATAGTAATTTTAATTGCTCTTGTGGCTATAGTTTTAGCGCATGGGAAGTAGAAAATGCTCTTTCTACGACTCAACTACTAAGAAATCGGTTGCTTGAAAAACTTAATGAAATGGATAGTTACGAAAGAACTATTATTTCTAAATCTCAAAGTTCATTTCAGCAATGGATTTACGATATCAGCTACGAAATAGGCAGAGTATTAGGGACAACAGTTTCAAAAACACAAGAGTTAATTAAAAATTTCTTCGATAAGTGGTCATTTTAGCCATTTTAAGGCGATCGCCTTCATTATTCCAACGCGATCGCTTCCTATTCTACACGGCATCAAGTTTGATTGAAATATGTGATTATTCGGAGTCGTCTTCAGACGACTTTAGCTTTTAGCCAGTGACTTAAACTGGCTATATAGTTAACTTAAACTACCGTAAAATCGACACCGAAAACAAAATCGTTGTAATCTAAATCGCCGCCATTAGCACCATCTTCAAAACCAACTTTATTGTCTCCCAGCAAAGCTACTTGGTCAACAATACCTGGATTTGCTTCGCGGAAGGGGAAGTAAGCGGTTTCACCATCAACGAGGAAGTAAGCTGCATACAAACCTGAGTCTAGCTCTACAGGATTTGTCCCATTTTCACCTAACTCGACGACACTTTGCGCGATCGCGGCTTCTTGATAACCGGTATCCCCCGGTGCAAGCAAATTACCCGATACTGGATCTTGGACTCGTCCCGATTCATCAGCTAACTGATACAATCCTGCACGATTGTCTAAACGAGATTCGGTGCTGGGGAAGACGGTAAACTCTGCTAACGCCTTTTTCCCAGTGGCTAAATCCCGTAAATCAAATACTTCTAGTTGTTCATTACCTTGTAAAATTGCTCCCAGAGGGGTTGCTTTATTCGTGACTTCGACTTTCACGGTTAAATCGTTAAAGTCGCGATCGCCGCCGCCGAATTGGTCTTCCCAGTTTAAAAGATAGGCGCTATTGCCCAAATCTTCCACTTCTAGGTGGTCGAAATTGTCTTGATTTCCTCCTGGTGCAAAGAAGATATTGCTGCTTAAATCCTCTCCTAGAGCCAACTCAGCCAACACTGTATCGGTGGTTCCATCCGTAACCATGTAAAATCCTAGCAAGTCATTAGTTTGGAATTCTCGAATCGTCATCGGAGACTTACAATCTTGTAAACCCTCACCAGCAAGCGCAGAAAAGATTACTTGTGAGGAATTTAAAGCAGCTTCTAAATAACCTCGATCTCCTGGTAAAAAGTCAGTTACTTCGTCTCCGTCAACATCGATACCACCGTTAAGATCGTTAAAGACAAACACTCCTATTTCATTCGTTACCGCAGCGTCGTAGATTTCTTCGAGGGTAAATTTCAGGTTTGCTGTCCGTCCGATTTCTCCTTCAATTTGGAAGATATTGTCATTGTCCTCCAAGTTATTTAGGGTAATACCTAAGTCAGAAATATCGGTATCGAAATCAATTTTGAAGACAATATCGTTGTAATCTTCCTCACTGGTAGCTAAGACATCTTCAAAACTAAAGGTATTATCTCCTAACAACAAAAGTTGGTCAGTTTCATTAGGATTTGCTTCTAAGAATGGGAAGTAAACATCGCCATCATCGGTGAAAATATAAGGAGCATATAATCCTTCCCGGATAAATTCGCGACCAGTTCCCAACTCCCCAAATTCAAATTGTGTTTGAGAAAGCGCAGCGCGTCTGTAACCGATTTCTCCTGGTGCAATCAGATTACCAGTAAAGCGATCGCGTACCACCCCCGATTCATCTACTAAGCGATACAAACCAACTTTATTCTCTAATAAAGACTCGGTACTGGGTAAGACTTCTGCACTGACGCGGATGAATTCGTTCGAGGTGACATCCCGGACATCAAAGACTTCTTGTTCTTCCTCACCCTGGAGACTCGCACCCAAAGGACGATTTTCCGTAGTAATCTCCACATCTACCACAAAATCGTCAAAATCGCGATCGCCACCACCAACAACATCTTCCCAATTTAAAGTATAAGAACTGTCAGTTATATTCGTAACATTGAGATGATCTAAATTGTCAGGATTCGCTGCAACTGAACCGAAGAAAACATTACTTGTTGGGTTATTTCCAGCCGCTAAAGCAGCTAAAATGCTATCTGTTGTTCCATCTTGAACCAAATAATAACTCAATAAATCTCCGATTTGAAAATCGCGAATTGTCATCGGAGGTTCGCAATCTTTCAAACCACCAGGAAGCGCGGAAAAGACTACTTCTCCACTTTGTAAAGCAGCAGCTAAATACCCCTCATCATCAGGAGTTAAATCAGTTACTCCATCTCCATCGAGGTCAATTCCCCCTTCTGTGTCGTTAACTCGAAATACTCCTAATTCATTGATTAAACTTACTTCCGTATCTTCATCCAGAGTATACTTAATCCGCGCAACTACATCAGCAGGTCCATCAATTTCAAAGACATTATTTGGATTCGGAGTAATTTCAAAATCATCGAGACTAACAACAGTTAACTCGTCAGTTGTCTCATCTTCCCCAACATTTCCTGCTTCATCGATCGCTGTTACCTCAAGATTATAAGTATCAGGATCGAGAGAAATATCGATTGTATCATCCGGTAGCGTCCAAGTACCGTCACCATTATTAATCGCTTCGTATTCGACACCATTAACTGTGACAATCACCGTCGCATTTGGATCGTCAATTGTCCCTGTCAATTGAGGAGTTAAATCGAGAGTAGTTAAGAAATCTACCGTTACCGTCGGTGGAATTAGATCGATAATTAGTTCATCTTCAGTAGGATCGTTAACCGTCGTATTTCCCGCTTCATCGATCGCATTAACCACGATATCGTAACTACCGGGATCTAAAGGAGTCTCAATCGTATCATCCGGTAGCGTCCAAGTTCCGTCACCATTATTAATTGCTTCGTATTCGACACCATTAACTGTGACAATCACCGTCGCATTTGGGTCGTCGATTGTTCCCGTTAACTCTGGAGTGCGATCGCTAGTTTGCAGAGGATTTATAGTTACCGTTGGGGGAGTAGTATCGACAACTAACTCACCAGAAGTATCAGCAGTATCAGTATTCCCATCGCGATCGGTAGCAACTACTTCAACATCATAAGTCCCTTCCGGTAAAGGAGCGATCGTATTATCCGGAATTGTCCAAGTTCCATCTCCATTATTAATTGCGGGATAGTCTACACCATTGATGGTAACAATCACATCTGCATTGGGATCGTTAACCGTTCCTGTTAACGGAGGAGTATTATCTCCTGTAACTAAGGGATCGATTGTCACCTCTAAGGGTGCGATAATCGTCAATTCGTCGTCAGTATCATCTTCTCCCGTATTTCCTAAAGGATCTGTTGCTGTTACCTCAACATCATAAGTTTCATTGAGGAGAGGAATATCGATGGTATCGTCGGGTAAGGTCCAAGTTCCATCTCCATTGTTAATTGCAGGATAGTCTACACCATTAATTGTCACGACTACATCTGCATTTGGGTCATCTACAGTTCCGGTTAATTGTGGGGTAGGATCTTCAGTCGTTAAAAAGTTGACTGTTACTTCCGGAGGTGTGGTATCGATGGTTAACTCATCAGTAGTCTCATCTTCCCCTGTATTTCCCGAAGGATCTGTCGCGGTGACTACAACATCATAAGTTCCATCTTCGAGTGGAGCGATCGTATTATCTGGAATCGTCCAAGTTCCATCTCCATTGTTAATTGCAGGATAGTCTACACCATTAATTGTCACAACTACATCTGCATTTGGGTCATCTACAGTTCCGGTTAATTGTGGAGTTGGGTCATCTGTAGTTAAAGGATTAATTGTAACTACTGGTGGTGTGGTATCAGTTTCATCATCAATAATCGTACCCGTTGCTGGTTCGTCATCCAAACGAACATTGACTGGATTAAACAAACTGATGGTAAAGTCTTCTGAGGGTTCTTCTAGTTCGTCGTCTAGAATCGGTACGGTAATTGTGACAGTGGTTTGACCTGCGGGTATATTAAGCGTACCGGAGGTTGGGGTGAAGTCTTGACCTCCTGTAGCTGTACCGTTGTTGGTGGTAAAGTCTACACTGATATCTTGTTGGGATGGTGTATCGAGATTGAGTGTAAAGGTAATTATTCCATCAGTTTCGTTAACGATGACGTTAGGATTCTCGAAAGATAGCGTGGGTGTCGCATCATCGTCGATAATTGTTGCAATCCCAGTATTGTCACCAAATCGCGCGTTATTGCTAGGGTTAGAGAGATTAAGATTAAAGGTTTCGTCAGCTTCGTCAATCCCATCTTGTAAAATATCAACGCTGACAGTTGCGGATGTCTCTCCTGGAGAAATGGTTAAGGTTCCAGTAGTAGGAGTATAGTCATTATCCGCGATCGCGTCTCCATCTGCTGTACTAAAGTCTACTGTAACTGCTTGGGAGATTGCTTGGTCG
Source organism: Oscillatoria salina IIICB1 (assembly GCF_020144665.1). Taxonomy (NCBI): domain Bacteria; kingdom Bacillati; phylum Cyanobacteriota; class Cyanophyceae; order Oscillatoriales; family Oscillatoriaceae; genus Oscillatoria; species Oscillatoria salina. The sequence goes on from NZ_JAAHBQ010000020.1 coordinate 47,423, forward strand.
ATACTGACGGTAAAGTTAGCGACTCCATCTGCTTCGTTAACAATAATATCGTCAATCGCAATCTCGACAGGTAAATCGTTATCAACAATTGTACCTGTTGCTTGTTCGTCTTCGATCCGAACGTTGACTGGATTGGATAAGCTAACGGTAAATTCTTCTGCTGGTTCGTCGTTTAAATCTTCTAAAATCGGGACGGTAATTGTCGCGGTGGTTTGTCCTGCGGGTATATTAATTGTACCGGAGGTTGGGGTGAAGTCTTGATTACCTGTTGCTGTACCGTTGTTGGTGGTAAAGTCTACACTGATATCTTGTTCGGATGGTGTATCGAGATTAAGTGTAAAGGTAATCGTTCCATCAGCTTCGTTAACGACAACGTTGAGATTCTCGAAAGATAGCGTGGGTGTCGCATCATCGTCGATAATTGTTGCAATTCCGGTATTGTCACCAAATCGCGCGTTATTGCTAGGGTTAGCAAGATTGACACTGAAAGTTTCGTCTAGTTCGTCAATCTGATCTTCTACCAGATTAACGCTAATTGTCGTTGCAGTTTGACCTGCGGGAATAACAATCGTACCAGAAGCAGTTCGATAGTCATTTTCGGCGATCGCGTCTCCATCTGCTGTGCTAAAGTCTACTGTAACTGCTTGGGAGATTGCTTGGTCGATACTGACGGTAAAGTTAGCGACTCCATCTGCTTCGTTAACAATAATATCGTTAATCGCAATCTCGACAGGTATGTCATTATCGGTAATTGTTCCGACACCTCGATCGTCTACAATATCTGCATTTGTCGCATTGGTGAGATCGACGGTAAATGTTTCGCTGGGTTCGTCGATGGTATCCTCTAAAATGGGGACGCTAATTGTTGCTGAGGTTTCACCTGCGGTAATCGTAACACTACCCGAATTAGGAGTATAGTCAGCAGACGCGATCGCACTTTCATCATTGGTTGTAAAATTAACGATGACATCTTGGGATGTTTCCCCGGTTAAGCTAACTGTAAATGTCGCTTCTGCGTCAGCTTCGGAAACAGTTACGTCATTGATACTTATTTCTGGTAGTCCGTCATTGTCGTTAATTGTCGCAGTTGCAGTATCGTCGCTAAGATTAACGTTACTCGGATTATCTAATTGAATGCTAAATGTTTCGTCAGGTTCGTCGAGATTATCGTCTAAAATCTCCACCGTAATTGTAGCTGTCGTTTGACCTTCCGGGATGAACAGAGTACCAGAATTAGGCGTAAAATCGTTATTAGTTGCAGTTCCGCTTACGGTAGTAAAGTCTACACTAAGATCTTGTCCGCTTGGTGCATCTAAGTTAACGGTAAAGACAGCGACACCATCATCTTCATTGACAATAATATCGTCGATCGTTAAATTCGGTTTACCATCATCATCTTCAATTGTCGCAGTACCAGTATCGTCAACGATATTAGCATTACTCGGATTAGCTAACTCGACGCTAAAAGTTTCCTCAGCTTCGTCAAGATTATCGTCAGTAATCTCTACCGTAATTGTAGTGAAAGTTTCACCCGGAGCGATCGTCACAGTACCAGAATTTCCGGTAAAATCTGCTTCTGTCGCACTTCCGGTTACTGTAGTAAAGTCTACCGTAATCTCTTGTCCGCTTGCTGCGTCTGAGGAAACGGTAAAGACAGCGACACCATCATCTTCATTGACAGTAATATCTTCAATAGTCAGATTTGGTTGTCCGTCGTTGTCCAGAATTGTCGCAGTACCAGTATCGTCTGCAATATTAGCATTACTCGGATCGCTTAACTCGACGGTAAAGGTTTCGTCAACTTCATCCAGATTATCGTCTAAAATCTCTACAGGAATATTAACTGATGTTTGTCCTGCGGGAATGACTACAGTACCGGAAGTTGGTGTAAAATCACCATCACCTGCACTTCCGGGTGCTGTGGTATAGTCTACACTAACATCTTGTCCACTCGGTGCGTCTAAACTAACGCTAAAGAGAACATCTCCATCGTCTTCGTTAACGGTAAGATCGTTGATGCTGATATTTGGTTGTTCATCATCGTCGGTAATCGTCGCAGTCGCAGTATCATTAGTAATCGTTGCATTACTGGGATTTTCTAGTTGAATGCTGAAAGTTTCATTCAGTTCGTCAAGCAGATCGTCTACAATCGGTACGGTAATTGTTACCGCAGTTTCTCCAGCCGCGATGTTTAAAGTACCGTTGGTCGGAGTATAATCGTCCTCGGTTGCTGTTCCTGGTACGGTGGTAAAGTCTACGCTGACATTTTCAGAACTTGGTGTATCTAGTAAAACGGTAAAGACAGCTACCCCGTCACTTTCGTCAACTGTAATGTTGTCAATGCTTAAACCAGGTAGTCCATCGTCATTGACAATTGTACCCACACTTTCATCTGCATTCGGGTCAATAGTCGCATCACCAGTAACGCTATCTAAATTGACAGTAAATGTTTCATCGGGTTCAAACGTGGTATCACCGTTAACTTCAACGGTAATTGTTTGTGTCGTTTCACCTACGTTAAACGTGACACTACCATCATTATCGAGATAATCACCATTAGCAACTGTAGCCGTTCCATCATTCGTCGAATAATTAACTGTGACTGGTTGCGATACAGGTGCAGACAATGTAATTTCAAAAGTATAGGCTGTAGTTCCTGTATTTCCTTCGTTTTGAGAGATAGTAGGGGGAGTTATACTAACTAGAGGTTGGTCATCATCGTTGAGAATTGTCGCAAGACTATCATCTGCATTAGGGTCAACGGTTGCATTCCCGGTAACGCTGTCTAAACTTACAGTAAACGTTTCATCGGGTTCAAAATCTGTATCACCATTAACTTCAACGGTAATTGTTTGAGTTAAGGTTTCACCAGGGTTGAAAGTTAAACTACCGTCGTTATCGTTGTAGTCACCATCAGCAACCGTAGCTGTACCATCATTAGTGCTGTAGTTAACAATAACAGGTTGCGACGGATCTGCCGAGAGCGTAACTTGATAAATATAGAGGGTAGTTCCTGTATCTCCTTCGTTTTGGGAAATAGTCGCGGGACTAATACTGACTATTGAGGGAGTTACATCATCATCAATAATTGTAGCTGTTCCGGTGTCATCGGCGATCGCTGCATTATCTGCATTATTTAAGCTAACACTGAAGGTTTCGTCATCTTCGTCTAAGGTGTCATTAATTACAGGAATTGTAATTGTCGCAATGGTTTCTNTACGGTAATTTCTTGACTACTTGCGGTATCTAAAGTAACTGTAAAGACTGCTTCTCCATCTATTTCAGAAACAGTTACATCATTAATATTGAGATTTGCTACATCATCATCGAGAATAGTTCCAGTACCTAAACCATTAGCTAAATCTGTACCATTTTGGGTAGATAATTGAATAGTAAAAGTTTCTGTTGCTTCGGCTAAAGTATCATCAGTGATATCAATAGTAATTGTAGCTGTATTAGTTCCAGCATCAATTGTAAAACTTCCCGAACCAACAACATAATCATTACCCGCAGTTGCGGTGTCATCACTAGTAGCAAAGCTAAAATTAACAGGTTGAGGAGTACTGCTATCTAAGGAAACAGTAAATACTAATTCACCGTCGGTTTCTGAGACAGTAACACTATCAATACTAACCTCAAGTGGAGCGCCGGAAAATTCTGAAGTATCGTTAGTATTAAGATTAGTTGCAGTTGCCGTTAGGACGGGTAAACCCACAGGTAAGGTAGCAGTATCAAATTCAAATTCGGCGATTCCATTTGCATCAGTTGTGACATTTTGTGCTAAAATAAATTGTTGTCCTTCACCGGCTCCGAGCGGATCTTCGGTAGCATTGGCAAATAATTCGATGCGGAAATTGGTATTAGGTAAACTGTTGAGAATGGTGGTAACAATTGTCCCATCTTTAAGAATTAAAACTGGAGCATTCTGAAGGTTATTCGCTCCTGTATCGCTATCATCTGGGTCATTTTCTGTGATGCCATCGCTAGTAAGGTCGATCGCTAAATCACCATTATCAAAAATACTATTAGTGGAAATTTCGTTACCAGTACCACCAAAAACTATCACACCCTTATTAGTATTGTTGGCAATAGTATTTCCTTCGTCAGTTCCTGTACCTCCAATAGTGTTATTGGAACCAAGAATTTGTATCCCATCTCCACCATTACCTAGGGGGTCGCCATTGATATCTGTACCAATTGAATTACCTTGAACGATGTTGTTGCTTGCAGGAGCTAAAACCTCAAAAATACCCACCCCAGAACCAGTATTACCGGAGAGAATGTTTTCGGCTCCGTCTGCGGTACCACCTACGGTGTTATTGCTAGCACTGACGATAACTATTCCAGCACCATCATTAGCGATCGCTGTTGTACCATTAAGATCTGTACCGATTAAGTTACCTTGAATGGTGTTGTTAGCAGCAGTTCCGTTGTTACTACCAAGAATTACTAATCCGTCTAAATTTCCGCTTAAACCATTACCCGAAATGAGGTTGCCTTCGCCTGGATTAACTCCTCCAATTAAATTACCATCGGTACTGCCAGTGGAACTGTCCTCAAATCTACCAATATATATTCCTTCTCGCTGATTACCAAGTCCAACTGTACCTGTTATGTCAGTACCGATATAGTTACCTTGGACAATATTATCATCAGCGTTGCCATCGCGATAAACAATCGATAAACCTGTTAATTGATTACCGGAAATCAGATTACGTGCGGCATCGATATCACCACCAATGGTATTGTTAGAAGCGTTTTCCAGACGAATACCATCTCCTAAATTACCGATATCGCTGGTACCGTTAAGGTCGGTACCAATATAGTTTCCTTGGATAATGTTACCAGTTGCACTTCCTGCACTAGCCGAGATAAAAATACCAGCGACTTCGTTTCCAGAGATAATGTTGCGATCGCCAGGATCTGTCCCACCAATTGTGTTATTATTCCCCTCAAAGATAAAGACACCACTGTTTCCGTTTCCTTGTGTTGTCTGTCCATCTACGTCTACACCGAGGTAGTTACCGCGAATAACATTCCCATCTCCTTGAATTTCAATCGCGCTACCGCTAAATGTGCGCGTGGGGGGAGAACCATTAGCGTCGTTAAAGTTAATAATTGCTAATCCCTGGACAGTGCTATTATCGGCTTGAATTAACAAAGCGTTGGGAGCTTTATCATCTACATCGTTGGGTATTTGACTACCGTCGAGGACAATTTGGATATTAGCATCGTTCCCGACTGCTAAAGTATTTTCACTTGACCCAGGTTGAGTGTAACCGTCGATGGTAACAGTTTCAATAATATCGTCTAATGCTGTTTGTAGCTGAATTACATGAGGACCTGTCCCAGGAATATTAAACTCGATTGTATCTGCTACACCGTTAGCATTAGCATCAGCGATCGCTTGTCTGAGTGAACCTGCACCTGTATCGTTGGTGTTAGTCACTATAAATGTCGCTAAAACACCTGCATACGCTTCGGTTGTAGCTGAGTCAAATGCTAGGGGTGCGGTAATTTTACCTGTCGTTACTGCTAAATTCCAGTTACCACCAAAAGCAGCGTTACCTGTAACATCGACAGAAGCAGCAATTTTGGCTTTGGTTAGTTCTTGAACTCGCCAAAGTAATCTATCTGACAACTTGGCTACGTTACAACCATAAAGCAAAATCTCGCCCTGTTCAACTAAGGCTTCGCCCCATTTTTTGATTTGAGAGGTATATTTTTCGATTGTGTCTAGGGTAAGCTTTTGATTGCCTAAATACAAGCAACCTGGGGAACCGTGAGAGACAATGTGAATGCTGCTAATGTCTCGATAATTTGCCAGTGTTTTTGCTATTTGTGCTACCCCGTCTCTATCTTTATCTAGAAGAATGATTTCTGTATTTGGGATTACACCAGCAACCAAATTTTGATAGTCTTCTACTGCTTGGTCGATGAATACAACTTGGTTTACATGGCTTTTTGCTGACAGAATAATATTTTTTAACGATCCTGGCATAATTCGCTTTTCCCTTTGGTAGACACGGAATTTACACGCCCGTCGTTGAATTTCGGACGATGAAGATTAACTGAATTTTTCAAACCTAAATTAAGTTAACACACTTTTTCCTTATTTATCTTTATAGAAAAAATTTTTTACATTTTTGCTGATGGTTTATTAACTTAAAATTATTGAGCTTTGAATTGTACTCTACCTTCCGCAATAAATTTCCGATAAGTTCGCCATTTTCCTCTCGTAAATAAATAATATTTAACTTAACTAAAACTTTTAATAGGGAGATTCACAAAACAATTCTTCACAAGATGTGAAACTGAGCAGCCAAATGAAATTTTTCTGCTCAACTTAGCTAAGACCAATGTCTATGAAGTAGCAGTTAATATAGGTCTACGAGATAATCCCATCTACTTAAAGAGACGTAGGCTTAGACCGTCATTAGACATCATATATTCGCTCAACCACTTCCGAGCTCATTTTACCTCGCGGTTTCCTCAACTGTCCAGTGATGGGGAGGACAAATAATCCCTTTTTCTTCTTTGGCTGCACGAATTGACAACGGATAAACCTGCCAGTGATAATCGTAGGTAGAAGCCCAATTTTGCTCGTAAGCCCCCACATCTATATAATATTGTCCGGCATTTAAGTCAAGTCTCTCAAGATAGAGTTTAATTCGTCCTTTTCTGGCAATTTGCAGCGATAACTCTGTTGCTGATGTGTGAGTATCGTAGCAAACTAAACCATCTACACGACTAATTTTTACCCCAAAAATTGGGTTATTAATCTCTTCGTTAGCCCGGTATTCAAGAATTATTGCTAAAAAAGTTCCACAATCGATTGCTGTTACTAACTCTCCAGCTAGATTCAATAAATTAACTTCAATTATTTCTAATTTTAAGGAACCAAAACGATTTTTCCCAATGCTTAACTCGCTTATCTCTGTAGTGGTGACAGCCGGATTTTGTTCTTTGATTTGCTGTTGAGTATCTTTGTCTATTTGAGGAATTTTACTCAGATAAATTTGCGGATGAACTATTGACAATTGAGCCAAACTAGTATCTTTAATTTCCGCAGCTAAGCGAGGATACTGGGAGAGAGAATTTCCTGGCAAAAAAACTAGCAGATTTTGTGCGTACCAAGGTTCAATTCGCGGATTATCCCAAATCTTTCTGCGCAAACAATCTATTACTTGAAAACCACGCTGTTGAAACAATTTTAACCAATAATCTGCCCATTGTTCGTTAAGATGTTCCGTTCCTCCTTGATAAGGTATAGCCGCAGAGAAAACAATAATTTCTCCTAGTTTAGTCAGAGAATCTATGAAAATTTCCGCGTCTGATTCGGGGAGATGTTCGGCTACTTCTAAAGACAAGACCAAATCGAAGGTTTTGTCAAGATGTAAAGGCTGTTTTAAATCTTTAGCTAAGAATTTTTCTGGAGAGATTTGTAACATTTCTGGTTTGAGATAATCTCCATCGATTCCTAAATATTCAGTAATCCCATTTTCGGCAAAAACCGATAACCAAGTTCCATCACCGCAGCCAACATCGACAACAGTTTGCGGTTGAATTAAATCTAAAAGTAAAGGAACAATTTCTCTGGCTGATTGAAGAGAACCTGCTTGTAATTCTGTAAAAAATTCTTGGTTATAAGGAGTTGGGGATGACATAATTAATTGGCACCTATTTTAACTAAAATTGCTGCTTGACTGGGAACAGTCAAATTAACTTGACCTTGAGTAATATTTGTGCTATTAACTATTTCGTCTCGGTGTTGTTGACTAAATTCCCAAATTGTGCCAATTCCCTCGGTGAAAAAGTCAGAAAAATCGGCATTAATAGGATAAGATTCTTGACTACTATTAATCACAAGGAGATAAATATCGCTGTTATTATCTTGAGTTGCAATCGCTATTAAATCGCTGTTGCTAGTGGAAGTTACCCAGGTTTTTTTCCCTCCTTGTAAGCCGCGTATTCCCATTCGTAAAGCATAATAACCGAGACTGCGTTTTCCCTCGGCGGAAATGAGTCCGCGATATATTCCTGACTGTCCCCAATCGTAGAGGGAAAAAACATGACTACCGTAAATATAATTATCGCCCGGAAGAGAACCACGCAGCAAATTTTTTATTAAATTAAGCGCGAAATCTAGATTTTCGTAATCAGTTTGATAAGTTCCCCATTCACCTAACCAAATTGGCGAGTTAGCATGAATAGTGGAATTCATCCAAGTATGTACTTGCTGAGTATAAACAGAAATATCGGCTTGGTAATCATGAATATTAATACTGTCGAAATAAGTCGGGATTTGCTGTAAAGCGTCGAGTACCCAAGTGCTATTTTCTATGGTGACAGGGGCGTGGATGTGATAGTTTCTGTTAGGTAAATAATTTTTGTAGACAAAATCAAGAGCATCTTTGGCTACTTTTACCAATTCAAAATAATCAGCTTGGTTTCCTCCCCAACCTTGAGGACGATTATCAGGTTCGTTATGAATTTCAAACTCGTCAACTTGATAATCATTGCGGACATTTAACCAATAAACTGTGGCAAAAATATGTTCCCACCATTCATTCCAATCTGCTTCATTTCGGGGTGGATTGAGTTGTAATGCCCAGGAGGGATTCCAAGCGTCATCGGTGTTGCGTAGAGTTACAACTGGGCGAATATTTGCTTGTTTTAACTGACTAAAAATTGTTCTGGCGTTACCTTGCCAAGTGTCATTTCCTGACCACCAATAGTCGCTGTTATTTGGTGGTTCGGTCATAATTTTGTCCCACCAATCCCAGTTGATAATGTTAGGATTAGCTTTAATTTCGCTAATTGTTGGTTGTCCGTAGATACCGTCATCGTCTTCTGCTTCCCAACGGGACATTCCGCCATAAATCCGATAAGTATTGATGCCTAAATCTTGTAAATCTTTGATGTCAAAGTTGACGTTACCTTCGACAGCGCCAATGTAGCGGGTACTAACGCCCATTGGTTGCTTAGAAATTGCAATAGTTACTAGGTTTTGGGCGTTGACATGAAGAAATGAGTTGAGAAGTATGTAGGTTAAAATACCTGTTAAAAAAAGTAGCAATAACTTTTTGAAGTACATTTGAGTTGAGATTTAGCGTTGGACTAATGAGGGAGAAAATTCCCAATGTTGGGGTGGGTTGAGAAAGCCTTTTTTGCTGATGCTAGAGTTAATTAAGAGGGGATAAACGCGCCAATGATAGTCATAAGCGTAAGCCCATTTTTGTTCGTAAATTCCAACGTCAATAAAGTATTTGCCACCATTTAAGTCTAAGCGTTCGAGGTGGAGTTGAATCTGTCCGTTGGTAGAAATTTCTGGTAAAGTTAAATTCATGGCTTCGGTGTTGGTATCGAGACAGGTTTGTCCGTCTTCGCTATTAATGGTTACGCCAAAAATAGGTGCAGAAATGGTTTGGTTGGGTTGATATTCGATGGAGATTGTGAGAGATTCGCCGCTTTTTATTTCAGGTTGTGGTAAAATACGGACATCGATGATTTCAATTTCTTGGGAACCGAAACGATTTTCATTGACTCGCAATTCTACGCCGGATTTGGTAAACTGAGGTGGTTTGGGGGGAGTGAGTTTTTGGGTTTGGGAAATCATTTCGCTTTTGTATTGTCCGGTAACTATTTCTGGTTCCCCATAAGCGACGATTTTACCTTGTTTGAGCCAAAGGGCGCGATCGCATAACTCCTCGATTTGTTCGGGACTGTGAGATATTAAGACTATGGCGCATCCTTGGGCTTTTAATTGGGAAATTCTCTCTAAACATTTGGCTTGAAACGCTAAGTCCCCCACGGAAAGAAATTCATCGACTAACATTATTTGGGGATTTGTATACACGGCTACAGAAAATGCTAACCGCATCTGCATTCCTGTACTATAAGTGCGGACGGGATTATCGATAAAATCGTTTAACTCGGCAAATTCGACAATATCTGCAAAACGTCTGGTGACTTGCTGACGAGTTAAACCTGCAACGACACCTGTGACAAAGACATTTTCTCTTCCGGTTAAGTCAGGAGAGAAACCCGCACCTAAATCCAGTAATGCTCCGATTCTACCATTAACTTTCACTCTTCCCGCATCAGGACGAGTAACGCCGCCGATAAGTTGTAGTAAAGTTGACTTACCTGCACCATTATGACCGATAATTCCCAACATTTCCCCAGGAGACACGGTAAAACTGATATCTTGCAACGCCCAAAAACGTTCCACTGCTTGCATTCGTCTTAACCCAGACAGCGCTGCTTCCATAATTGTACGCGGTCGGTCGGCATGATAGCGAGTGTAGCGTTTGCCCAGTTTGCGGACAATAATAGCATCTTTCATAACTCCTCTACAAAGCGATCGCTCTGGACGCGAAAAATATACAGTCCCACAGGTAAAAATATTACTGTGGCTATTCCTATAATTAGCAAAGCTTGCCAATCTGGTGCAGTGCCGTAAATTAAAATATTACGATAAGCGGTGATGAGATGTACCATCGGATTAAGGTTATATAAAGGTAAATATTTGGCGGGTACGTTGTCAATTTGATAGAAAATTGGCGTGAGATAAAAAAATAGTTGTAACAATACGCCTAGGGTATGTTGGGTATCGCGAAAAGTTACATTAATGGCTGCTAAGATATAGGCCAAACTGACGGTGAGTAAAAATTGAATTGTTTGCAAGATGGGCAGGAAAAATACTATTAGTTTTAACTCGACATTATCGATGAGGAGAAAGACGATTAAAACTGGGAGGGCGAGAAGAAAGTGAATTAAACCTGTGGTGGTAATTACTATTGGTAAAATTCCTTTGGGAAAACCGGGTTGGCGAATTAAGGGACGATTGGCGATAATTGCCCCAGTTGCTTGAAATAAGGAATTTTGGAACCACGTCCAAACTAATAAACCTGTAAAAACATAAGATGAGTATTGGGGGATGTCTATGGCGAGGACTAATTTAAAAATAAAGACGAAAACTGCTAGTTGGAGGAGGGGGTTAATTAATGTCCAAGCGATTCCTAAAAGCGAACGTTTGTAGAGTAGTTTTATGTCTCGACTTACTAATTCTCTGAGTAAGTCGTAAAGGTAGGTTAGTCGCCATTTGGGTGAGGTTTGGGGTGATTTCATTGGGTAATTTTGCACGCAAAGACGCAAAGGCGCTAAGGGGTTTGGGATGAGGTTCTTCCTTGTTGGTTTACTCTTTGATATGATTGCCAAAGTGCTAAGGGTCCGAGGATGTTTCCAGTTATTTCCAGTAAAGATAGGGAAATGGGATAATCGTTCCAGCCTCGGAGTCGGTGGTAAATGCGTTTGAGGTGGTAGCCGGGGAGGTAGAAGAATAAGTTGGGTAGTACGCGCCAGTCGCGATCGCGTAATAATGTTGTTAGTTGATAGGATACGAAGCCTTTTGAGTAGTTGTAGAGTTGGCGGCGTAATGCTGACATATCTTGACGGTGGCGATGCCAAACATAGGCTGCTGGTTCGTAGATAATTGTATAGCCTGCTTTGAGGATTTTGTAGAATAAATAAATGTCTTCGCCGACTCCCGAAGGCATTCCCGGACCGAGGGTTTCGTCCATTAAACCGATTTCTGGGTCGTGGAAGATTTTCGCACGAAAGGCGGCATTGGCTGTACCGCCTAATTCCCAAGTCGGCACTACGTGCAATGGCGATCGCTCAAACCATTCGCTACTTACTTCAAAATACTCGAAACCGCGCCCTAAACCACCATATTTTTCAAATAATTTTTGGGATTCGGTATCTAATTTTAAAGGTAGAATGTTCCCAGTGATACAGATTACGTCGGCGCGGCTGAATTTCGCGATTAAATTTTCTAGCCAGTCTTTCGGCATGGTAACGTCGTCGTCGGTGGTAACGATAATTTCGCCACTACTCGCTAAAATGCCTGCGTTACGCGCGTAAGCTACTCCTTGACGGGCTTCGCTAACTAATTTGACTTTAGGAAATTCGGCGACGACTGGGGGGGTGATACCGGAGTCGGGATGGTTATCGACGACAATGATTTCTACCGGGTGGGGGGAGTTTTGCGCGACTAAGCAGTTTAAGCAGTTACGCAAGTCTTTCGGGCGATCGTAGGTTCCGACTAAAATTGAAACGGAAACGTGGGCTGGTAATTTGGTGTTTGCTGCGGCTTTTTTCGGTTGATAATGTTGCTGTAAGGTTGTTACTGCTTGACTCCAGAGTAAATCTTGACTGATTTGAGCAGATCCTGCGAGTAATTTTAAACCGAGATTAGTTACAATTGCTTCAATTAAGCGAGTTGTGCTAATTATTTGGTAATTGTTGGTGATGTCTGCGCTACCGAGAGGTTTGCCTTCCCAAGTACAAAAAATATGCACGCTTTGGTAGTTGGTTATCTGGGTTAAGGGTTGAATTGCTTGTGTTAACTCGATTGTGACGACACCAGTTTGGTTTGTTTGCCAATTGTCGTTTTGAGGATTTTCCCTAGGGACGCGATCGGGGATAAAATTACCTTGAGTTGCGATAATTTGGGCTAAATTTTTCTTGGCTTGGGGATAGCGAATTAAACCAATCAAACAACCGCGCAATTCTGCCCAAATCAACTCTCGTGGAAACTGCGTTGGATGCAACAACGATATTAATAAACGCTTACAATGCCAAGTTAATAACCAAGTTATACCCAAACGAACAAAAGAAAGTAATTCTTCTGGATACGCCATTATTGCACAAACAAAATAAGAGAAAACGCTACCGTTATTAATAAGTTGTTTTTTCAGTTGATTGTATTCTCGGCGGTGACGGTGGCGAATTAAGGCTTTTGGTTCGTAAACTAAGGGATGTCCGGCTTTTAAAATGCGAAAAAACATTTCTAAATCGCCAGCTCCATTAGTAATGGTTCCAACATCTAAAGCGGGATCGAAATAACCCACTTGCTCAAAAATTTGACGGCGATAAGCCATATTTGCACCAGTACCAAAGTTACCTGTTCCTAATAAATACCAAGGTATTTTTTCTCCTTGTTTAACTCGATACCACTTGGTTGCAAAACCTTTACCAAAACCACCTTGTTTCTCAAATAAAATTTGCGCTTCTGTTTCCAGTTCGTAGGGGACAACTAAGCCTGTAACTGCCATTACTTCGGGGTTTTTAAGAAATACTCGAACTAAGTTTTTTACCCAATCCGAATCGACAATTACATCGTCATCAGTATAAGCAATTATTTCCCCTTTTGCTTCAACAATCGCCCGATTTCTTGCCCAGTCTAAACCGGGACGAGGTTCGCAAACGTAGCGATATTGAGGATATTTGTCTTTGACTAAATTTTGGGTGGCGTCGTTACTAGGGGCGTTGTCAACTATTAAGATGTCTAAATTGGGATAGTCTAGTTTAGTAATTGCTGATAAACATAAATCTAAATCTGTTGCGCGATCGCGGCTACAAATTGCTACTGTTATTAAAGGTGATTCTCCCTCATTTTCTGCTGGTTTGATCTCAAATAAATCTTCTAAACGTAAACTATTTAGGTGGATTTTTGTCGCTAAACCATTCTGCAATAAATGTTGGATAATTGTCCAACTGTGTTCCTGTAAAATTATTTTACTTATCGTTTCTGCTGGACAAATATCGTTAGTAATTGGTAAATCTACATAGCCAATTGGTACGTTATGCAAACGCACTAATCCTTTGATTGCTTTGTAACCTTCTAAACCGACAATAGTTTCTAAAGGACGGTTTAATTCAATGTCAACAACCTTGATTGGATACAACATCAACTATTTTTCCTTATAACATTAGCAGCAAGCGGTGCAAGCTATTTCCTACTAACAGTTTGAATTGTATACTTAGGTATTTTTTTTGTAAATCTGTTAGCTTAATGCGGCGTTTTTTGACTTTATTTTGTTTGGGTAATTCGGGAGAGTAAGGTTTCTTGCCAAACCAAATTTCCCTAATTTTTTTACTTGCAATAAATAAAATACTTTTGCTTGCCATTATATACAAACCGTAGCGAAAAATTGGTGTCAAGGGATCGATTTTTACAGATTTATACAGCCAAAATAAAGTTTCCCCATGTTTGCCAAAATTACTACTTTGTCTCGCGAGATACATATAAAAACTACTGCTAGACAAGCGATACAAAGTGCCAGAAATTTCTGGGTGTTTGGTGCGAAAATCTTCTAACATTAAACTGTGAGATTTTGCCATACCGCTATAGTTACGAGACATACTGCCTTGTATTTTACGATAACCGATCAGAAATTCTGGCACAACCAGAAATTGATAACATTCGGCAATGCGTAAATATAAATCCCAATCTTCGCATCCTTGAGCATTTTTGGCTTTTAATTCCGTGCTATAACCGCCAACTTTGTCGAAACAAGTTTTGCGAATTAAAGTCGCACTTGAATTGCCAATAAAATTATGGCATAATAGAGTTTTATAGACATTTCCTTCAATTTGGGCAGCGCGAAAATCTCCGGTGGGTAAGTTATTTTCATTGATATCGATCGACCAAGAATAAACTAAACCCACTGATGAATTAGCATTGGCTAATAATTGTACTTGCTTGGCAATATTTTCCGGATACCAGATGTCATCTGCATCGATGGGAGCAATAAATTCTCCTTGTGCATGAGCGATCGCTAAATTTCTGGCTGCGGCTACACCAGCATTTTCTTGTTGTAACAAGATCGCGCGATCGTCTCGCATAACAAAATCTTGGACAATTGCTGCGGTGCGATCGCTGGAACCATCATCAACAACGATAACTTCTAGATTAAGATAAGTTTGGGAGAGAACGGAAATCAAAGTTCGTTCGATAAAAAGTTCTGCATTATAAGCAGGAATAATGACGGAAACTAAAGGCGACAGATGACGAATATTCATGAGAAAAAGTCCTCAGCGAGCTAATATTTATGTGAGTTAGTTAAAGAAGGTAAACCGTGGCGTTTTTGATGCCAATTCCAAGCATGAGTTATCATTTCTTTTAGATGGGGATATTCAGGTTGCCAACCGAGGATTTGGTAAGCTTTCTCAGCACTACCGACTAAAATAGCGGGATCTCCGGGACGGCGATCGCATTTAATCGTCTCGATCTTATTTCCCGTTACCTCTTTTGCTGTCTCAATGACTTCTCGCACCGAGAAACCACTACCATTACCCAAATTAAAGACTTGACTTTGATTTTCTTTTCGCAGATACTCTAAGCCGAGCAAGTGCGCCCTAGCGATATCCACCACATGAATGTAGTCGCGGACACAAGTGCCATCAGGTGTGGGATAATCAGTACCGTAGAGACTAATTGCCTCGCGCTTACCCAACGCTGTCAGCAACACCAAAGGAATTAAATGAGCTTCGGGTGAATGATCTTCTCCCAATTTCCCTGTCGGATCTGCCCCAGCCGCATTAAAATAACGGAAACAAACATATTTCAAATCGTAAGCACGGTCAAAATCTGCTAAGATTTTTTCGACCATCAATTTGCTAATTCCATAAGGATTGATTGGGTTTTGTACGCAATCTTCTGTAATCGGGACTATTTCAGGTATACCGTAAGTAGCACAAGTAGAAGAAAATACGAATTTCTTTACCCCGGCTGCTATCATTGCTGACAAAAGTGCTAACGTTCCGGCGACATTATTCTGGTAATATTTAGCAGGATTAACTACCGACTCTCCTACATAACCATAAGCCGCAAAGTGCATGACGGCTGTTACAGAATAAGTAGTAAAAATTTCGTTTAATAACTGGCGATCGCTGATATCTCCAACAATTAATTTAGCTTGTAAAACATTTTCAACTAAATCGCGATGTCCATATACCAGGTTATCCAGGATAATTACCTCATAACCTTGCTGTTGCAACGTCTGCACCGCATGGGAGCCAATATATCCCGCTCCCCCCGTCACTAAAATTGTTGGCTGTTCTTGCTTCATTTTACTCTTTGTCAGCACCAAACTACGATTTTTTTTCCAGTCTTAGTATAGTCAACACTTTGTCCAGTTTATTTTCCGAATATCTTGACCAAATCTTCAAATATACACGCAAAATTAAAGTTATTTTGCAACTGTCAACCGAACTATGCTAGAAGAATTACGCATTTCGATAGTTACAGAAAGGTATAATAAGTTTTCTTGTTCATTATTTTTCTGTAGTATTTCCCTACACAAGTTATTTATTTTCTTCAAGACTAATATATGACAATTTCATTGAGAAGTATGTGCTTGCGGTCACAAATTATTCTTTCCTCAGAAATTAATTGTTAACTATTAAATACTAAGTTGCGTCCCGACATAGTGTCCTTGCAAGGTGATAATAATCTAGAAAAATGTCGTCCTTTGCGAAGCGAAGGATGAGGAAAGATGAAATGAAGCTGCATTTGACGATAATAATTACTACAGCTAATTTCAGTTTTGATAGTGAGGGCTGAAGCCCTCACTACAAACTAATTTAAACTTCAACAGTTTCTCGTGCTTTTTCTTGTAAGTCAATAACTTCACTTCCCAGAGAATCTTCACCAGTAATTAAACGCGCACCGCGTCCGCGAGTAAAGTAGTTCCAACCCCACTGAAGCATGACGATTAACTTGTTATCAAATTCAATCAGGAAGTAAATATGAGCAAATACCCACATTAACCAAGCCAAGAAACCGGAAACTTGCAAAAAGCCTAAATCAACTACAGCTTTATTTTGTCCAATTACTGCTAGTTTTCCGTAATCTTTGTAACGGAATGGCGGTAAAACATCACCTTTAAGTTTTGCCTGAATTAATTTAGCTACATATTCCCCTTCTTGCATGGCTACTGGGGCAATTCCCGGTAAGGGTTTGTCTCCTTGATGAGGAAAATTAGCTAAGTCACCAATAACAAAAATGTGAGGATTTTCTGGTATACTTAAGTCAGGTTCAACGATTACTCGTCCGGCGCGGTCTAATTCGGCATTTGTACGTTCTTGCAAGACTTTACCCATTGCTGAAGCTTTGACACCAGCCGCCCATAAGATTGTTTTGGCGGAAATTTGACTTAAATTTTCGCCTTGGCGAACGGTGACGATATTGTCGTTAATATCAGTTACTAATGTGCCTGTTTCTACTTGTACTCCTAACTTAGTTAAAGATGCTTCAGCTTGGGCGGATAATTCTGGGGGATAGGGTGGTAAAATGCGATCTAAGCCTTCGAGTAAGAGAATTTTGGCTTCGGTGGTATCGATGTGACGAAAATCTTTTTTCAGCGATCCGTGAGCAATTTCTGCGATCGCGCCAGCTAATTCTACTCCCGTGGGACCGCCACCGACAATGACAAATGTTAGCCAGGCTTGACGTTTTTCGCGATCGCGTTCTTTTTCTGCGGCTTCAAAGGCTAGAAAGATTTTCCGCCGGATTGAAAGTGCATCTTCAATTGTTTTTAAACCTGGTGCAATATCTTGCCAATGTTCGTTACCAAAATAATGATGGCTGACTCCGGTAGCGATAATCAAAGTATCATAGTTAATTTCGCCATTTTTCAGGATTACTTTTTGCTGTTGGGAATCGATATCGGTGACTTCTTCCAACAACACTTGAGTGTTTTTGTTTCTTCTTAAAACTAGGCGCAAAGGTGAAGAAATATCCGCCGGAGATAAGCTTCCAGTAGCAACTTGATACAACAAAGGTTGGAATAAGTGAAAATTCCGCTTATCGATTAATGTTACCTTGACAGGAGCGCTACCTAATGCTTCTGCCGCATACAAGCCGCCGAAACCGCCACCGACGATAACGACGTGATGAGGAGATTTTTGCTCTACCATTTTTTGAGTTCCTGATGCTAGGGTTTTTACTTTTCTTTACACCAGGATATCGAGTCAGGGACAAAATGGGGGTAGTTATGGTTACAGGCGATCGCTAAATCATCGCGTCTTTCCCCAATAACCAGATTAAAGTGAATCCAGTCAAGCCGCCAGCGATCGCCCAAGCGACACCTAAACCGACAACATCTGCTAAAAATAAGTTAGTAGCGAGGCGCAAAACTCCACCATACGCCCAACCTAGAGATAATCCTACCGCCCAAGAGACAACACTAGCCAGAATCCACAACCAAGATAAGGATATTTGTTTAGCGAGGATTAACCATTGGGCTATCCCTAAACAAATTCCTACTTTAGCCCCATGAATAGCACCATAAATTAATCTTAAATCTATTTGCAGAGTTCTGGGCGCAATCCAACCCACCGCACCGATTTTTACAGTTTCTAGTAAGCCCCAAATTATTATACTTGTTAACAACCACAACCAAGCTTTATCGATTCTTCGGTACAAAACCAAGGTTTGAGTTAAGCCAACTATTGCCCCACCGCTTAAAGCTTCAACTATGCCAAGATCTGGTTTTTCGCCAACTTCAATTAATAGCAAACTGAGGAAAAAACCGCCGAGAGTTGCCAAGATCCATTGCAACCAAAAAACGCAACTTGTTTTCATTTTTTTCTTTATCTATTGGAATAAATTTGTTAGTAGTTAGGACTTTAGTCCTCATAAAAAAGCACTAACTACGAACATAAATTTGTTAGTAGTGAGGACTTTAGTCCTCATAAAAAAGCACTAACTACGAACATAAATTTGTTAGTAGTGAGGACTTTAGTCCTCATAAAAAAGCACTAACTACGAACATAGATTTGTTAGTAGTGAGGACTTTAGTCCTCATAAAAAAGCACTAACTACGAACATAAATTTGTTAGTAGTGAGGACTTTAGTCCTCATAAAAAAGCACTAACTACGAACATAAATTTGTTAGTAGTGAGGACTTTAGTCCTCATTGAAAAGCGCTAAAGCGCTAACTACGAACATAAATTTGTTAGTAGTGAGGACTTTAGTCCTCATTGAAAAGCGCTAAAGCGCTAACTACGAACATAAATTTGTTAGTAGTGAGGACTTTAGTCCTCATGAAAAAGCGCTAACTACGAACATAAATTTGTTAATAGTGAGGACTTTAGTCCTCATTGAAAAGCGCTAAAGCGCTAACTACGAACATAAATTTGTTAGTAGTGAGGACTTTAGTCCTCATGGAAAAGCGCTAACTAAGAACTAGAAAAAAGTTCTTGAAAAGCGCTACGGCGTTGCTGGGGCGACTCAGGAGTTAAATAACTCCATAAACTTTCCCAATAGAAGAAAGATACCCCACTAAAATTACGCGATCGCACAGCTTCTACTTGTAGTTTAATATTGTCGATCGCTACCGGACGTTGAATTGTGCCACTAGAGATCCCGATCGCTACAGGAATCTTACTACGCGCTGACTGTACTGGTGGTTGTCCTAACTCAGGAATGAAACTATTGAGATCGTCGCGATAAACTTGTAAGACTAATTCATCGATGAAACCTTGCTGTACCCAAGTTTGCCAATCTTGCAAATAGTTATTATAAGCAAAGCCATAAGGATTAGGAGAAACGGAAACAATTAAATCCGGTTTAACCGTTTTTATAGCTTGATAAATATCTTGCATAAACTTAGTGATTTTTCCCGCACGCCAGCGCATCCATTCGGGATCTTGAGGATTATCAGGAGGACTTTTTCCCTGGTGTTCTTGTTGGTAAAGCTGAATTGTGTAGGAGTCATAACCAAACTCGACTGGTAAACCAAAATGATCGTCTAGTTGAATTCCATCTACGTCATAAGCAATAACTACTTCTAAAATTAACTCGCGCAGAAATTTTTGTACTTCGGGATGAAATGGGTTTAACCAAAGATTATTAATTGACAATCCGGCGCGTACTGATTCCAGAAATTTTTGTGAGGAAGTTTGGAGATTAGAGGGAGGAGAATTAGCTACTTCTACTTCCTCTGGGACTTCCTCAACTATTTCACTGCGATCTTTAGTTTTCGTAATCCAATCAGGATGTAACTTAGCCAAGGGAGAATTAACTGGCGCGAGAAAACCATATTCAAACCAAGGAATAACGCGCAAACCTTGGCGATGTCCCTGCTTAACCATCAAAGCTAGAATATCTTTTCCTGGATGAGTTAATTCTAGTAACGATTCTTGGTTTCTACCTGTAACTCGTTGGGCGACGCGACTAGGATAAAAAGTGTGTCCGCGATTCCAAGCGACCGGATAGATCGTATTAAAGTTTAGTTGGTGGAGTTGTTGCAGGGCGCGGTTGATTCCCCAAGGAGAAAATAATACGCCGCTAGCCACATTGGTAATCCAAACGCCGCGAATTTCCGCAGGATGGCGATTTACCTGCGGTTGGACGATCGCAGCCGACGGAAAAAGCAACGCGGCGATCGCTATTCCCACTACTACCCAGTAAAAAAACTTTCTGCGATCGGCTAAATTTGATTTTTCAACCCGGAAAGCTTTTTTCATCGCAACTTCATAATTAGTTTTCAAGTTTACTTAAAAATTCCTTATCCTACTAAATTTTAATTTTCAATTTTTAATTATTGATTTGACTGTAACCAGAGATAGAAATTGTGCCTAACCTGTGAAATGCTTTCATCCAGGACTCTTTCCTAACTCTAGGCTAGTTCCCCAAATAACTTTTTCTTCTTCCCACCAAGACTGTCACAATCTGGAATTTCGGCAAACGAGTAGGTAGAATAGGCTGTTAATTAGCCGATCCTTAATGTATAATTTTCATAAATTTCCTGCCTGTGACCTAGATCGCAGTAATTTTTTTGCTTTACATTTACCTTATAGAAAGGAGACCTAATGACAATCGCGTTTTTGTACGTTAATTGGCTGGCTAGCTGGCAGAGACAGTTGAGTAACGCTCCTTAATGCAGGTTAGATTAGGTTAGGCAAGTCTTTTGAAAGTGGCACCGATTTAGTATAATAATTAAATTTCGGACTTTTTCTGGTTCTAATTCGAGAAAAGACTATTCACCCCAAAGATATATTTTTGGAGTCGAAAGCCTTGACTAGATAAAACAAAAGCAAAGATGAGTAAAAATCAACTAGCAGCAGTTTTCAATCTTGCTGAGAAAAAAAATATATTAATTGATAAAAGCCAATTAGTCAACACCGTCGTGCCGGGGAAATAGTTATGTACAGTTCCACACAGATAGTAATCGATAACTGCACGAAAAGCCTACAAGCGGGCTACCTCAATACCTACGATAACTTGAAGCCTGAATATGCGGATTTGATTGGGGAAGTCGCTGAGATAACTTTGGGGAAAATTGCTCAGAGTGATGCACCTTATCATGATGTTGAACATACAGTTTTGGTGGCGCTAGCGGGACAAGAAATTTTGCGGGGAAAGCAACGACGCGAGGCAAGTGTTTCCTGTGAAGATTGGTTCCACTGTATTGCGGCTTTGCTTTGTCATGATATTGGTTATGTTAGAGGAGTTTGTCGCCAAGATGAACCGAAAAAAAGATTGTATGTTACAGGTAGAGATGAAGAAAAAATTTTTCTACCTCTGAGTGCGACTGATGCGAGTTTAACTGCTTGTCACGTCGATAGAGGCAAGTTATTCGTAGAAGAAAATTTGGCAGGTCATCGACTGATTAATATTCCTAAACTGAAACATAATATTGAGTTAACTCGCTTTCCTGTACCTACTAGCGAGGAGCATCAAGATACAGTAAATTATGCTGGTTTGGCTCGTGCGGCGGATTTAATTGGTCAATTGGCAGATCCTCGCTATTTGGACAAAATGCCTGCTTTATTTCAAGAGTTTGTGGAAACTGGTGCTGATAAATGTTTAGGTTATAAAAATCCCAGCGATTTGCGGGCTGGATATCCAAATTTTTTCTGGAATGTGGTTTATCGTTATATTAAAGATGGGTTGGAACATTTGCAGGAGACTCGCGAAGGTAGACAAATTTTAGCTGATTTGTATGGCAATGTTCTGATCGTGGAAAGGGAACAGGTTTTACGCGATCGCGATTTACCTTTAGGTGCTTTTCATCCTCAACTAAAAAAGCTTTTACAACAAAAAAAACCTCGACAAGTTAGTAGTAATAATAGTGAAAATATCCAGTTTACTGAGTTTGAACAAGAGGCTTTGTCTCTGTTACAAAAATGTTTTGCTTAATTGGCTGAAATTCATTGACATTTATTTTCTGGTTTGGTAAGATTTACCTGGTGGAAAAGGTGCGCGCTAAAAAAAAGGGTTAAAAAAGAATTGCTAGGATCTCGCGCTAAGTCTGGTTTGCGTCTCAGAAAAATCTAGACAAGTTTCTAATTAACCTTGATATTTTCCGCATCTAGCTAACAAATCCTCACGGGATAACTGTAAAATCAAACGGGTATGCTCTTGGGGAGGTAATGCTAACAAAGCATCAACTATTTGTAAAATCGACTCGTCACGAAAACCAAAACGAACTTGTAACAAGTTTTCAATTACTAAACGTTGTCCTTGTAAGCTTCCTTGTAAGCTTCCTTGTTGAATACCTTGTTGAATACCTTGTTGAACACCTTGTTGAATTCCTTCGTTAAGGGTAGCTTCACGCCACTGAAGGTAAGCTGGTGATAAATTCATAAGTTAGTCGCGATCGCCAGAAAATCTAGCTAACAAATCCTCACGGGATAACTGTAAAATCAAACGGGTATACTCTTGGGGAGGTAATGCTAACAAAGCATCAACTATTTGTAAAATCGACTCGTCACGAAAACCAAAACGAACTTGTAACAAGTTTTCAATTACTAAACGTTGTCCTTGTAAGCTTCCTTGTTGAATTCCTTGTTGAACACCTTGTTGAATTCCTTGTTGAACACCTTGTTGAATACCTTGTTGAACACCTTGTTGAATTCCTTCGTTAAGGGTAGCTTCACGCCACTGAAGGTAAGCTGGTGATAAATTCATAATTAACTCCCGATCTTCATCAGTTAAATTTTCCCTCATTTGTAAATTAATACGCCAGTTAGCAATAAGTTCCAGAGTATTGACACGCAATAAATTTGCTTTCGGTAAGGCAATTAACTCACTAATTGCTTGTTGCTGAGTCGTACCTTTTCCCAGAATTCTCAGCCATAAGGTTTCTGGTACAGTTGGTAACTGGTTAATCGCGACTACTGCTGTCTTGAGTGCCTCAGCGAGGAAGTACACTCCTCGACACCAGTTTTCTAGTTCTAGTTTAGCGCCAAAAGTCTCAATTAGGTTACTAGAAGCTGAAGTAGCTAAAATCCAAAGCCGGGGTAATTCGGTTTCGCTGAGAGTGCGATTTTCCCGTCTAGCTTGGCGCTGAAATTCGCTTTGTAGTTGCAAAAGCTTCAGCAAACAACTACGAATTTCGGTTTGGCTGGGTTGGTTGCGGAAAGGTTCGAGTAAACAAGGAAAAGATGCGAGTCTACCGAGTAAACCCAGAGTTTGAGGTTCGGCTGTTGGGGTAGCGGAGGGCGCAAAATAAAGGTCAATTTGGCGTACTTCTCCTGGTACTTCTTTGCTAATTTCTACTGTACCTAGGGAAGCGAGCAGTTCGGTTAAATATTGTTTCGCAAATTGGTCATGGGGTTGTCTGGTCATCGGCTTTTAATTTTAAGAATAATTCAAATTAACTGGGGAGAGAATCGAGCATAAATGTCAGGCTTTTGACTGCAATAACTGCAACTAAAGTACCAAAAGTAAGCACAGTTAAAGGACGCAAACTATTTAAAAATAATTGTAAGCGTTGCTGTAATTCATCTTCATAGTATGCGGCTAATCTTTCCATTGCTAGATCGAGATTACCTGTTTCTTCACCAGTGCGAATAATTTGGATTGCAGGGGGCGGTATTTTACCTGTCAAACTTTGAGTGAAAGATTGTCCAGAGAGGATTTTTTTAGCAGCTATAGAGAGATTTTTTCTGGCGATCGGATCGGGTATTTTAGTGCGAACTAATTCGATTGCGGTTAAAATTGGTACACCGCAGTGTAAGGGGAGGTGTAATTGTCCGAGAAAAATTAGCGATCGCGCTTCAACTATTTTACCAACGAGCGGTAATTCGATCGTGAGTTGCTGAGAATTTGCTGTTTGGAAGCGAGACGCAAGAAAACTTACTCCTAACAACACCAAACCCAGACTAATACTGCGTAACCAAAATTCTGGTTTGACTAAACCTGAAGGAGTTGCATTTAAGATCGCAGCGATCGCGGTTAGCAGACTCCACAATGCCGCGATCGCGTATAATCTAATTGAACGATAAAGCTTTTCTCTTTGGATCTGTTTTTCAGTAGCTTCGGCGATCGATTCGCAAATTTCTGCTAGAGAACTACCCCATTCAGATAATCTAATTAAACTAATAGTCCAACTATCGAGAAAACGATTATTTTTCGCTAATGCTGAAGCTAAATCTTGACCTTTTGCTACATTTATGCTAGCACTTTGTAAGTAACTTTTAAAAGCTGGAGAAGCTTTATTTCCTGCTAAAGTTAAACTTTGCTGTACGCTTAGCCCCGACTTGAGTAAATTAGCTAATTGAGAGAAAAATTGTGCTTTTTGTTTACAGTTCATTGTTCTTTATTAGTTAACAGTCAAGGAAAACTAATCAACATCAACAACCACACCTCGACTTTCATTAGCTAAACTATCTACAGTAGCAACTGCATAAGTTCCTGGTGAAACATTAATCGTTGTAGTTAACGGAGTAAGAATTTTATCCAGCTTCCAAATATCGCCTTGTAATTGATAAATTGTCCAAGCACGAATTGCCGTGTTTGTTGGCGGTTTCCAAGTAATTTTTCCGTTAGTAGGGGTTACTTCTACGGGTTGTTTGGGTGGTATATCATCAATCCAGCGCATCACCGGAACTAATGCTAAATCTTGGTAAATTTCTGTTTGGAAATAATTAACTACATTGAGACGATTTTGGCTAAATACGCGCATAGAATAGAAAATATTTCCTAAAGCTTGTTGCGGTGCAAGTTTGCGAGTAAGTTCGATTTGTTGCTTAAATTCTTCGAGAGTGTAGCCTCTACCACCTAACTCTTGAGGTCCTAATCTTTCGATTGCATTACCGGGGTAAATATGACGCTGTTTGAGGTTACGATCTAACCACCAATTAAGCAAAACTGGATAACTTTGGGCGTATTGATCGATACGCCAATATAATTGCGGTGTAAGATAATCTAGCCAACCTTGTTCGAGCCATTTTTTCGGGTCAGCATAAACTGTATCATATTGATCTAAACCTTGAATTTGGGGCGGTTGTCCGGGACGATAAATCCCAAAAGGACTAATCCCAAATTTCACATAAGATTTAGTTGCGTGAATGCCGTTGTAGAGACGCTGAATAATTTGATTAATGTTATCTCTGCGCCAGTCAGCTAAACTAAGAGTACCGCCGGAATTTTGATATGCAGCATAGGTTTTATTGTCAGGAAAAGTTTCTCCTTCTTTAGGATAAGGATAGAAATAATCGTCGATGTGAACGCCATCAATATCGTAGCGACGAACTACATCAATAATCACATTATAAGTTAAATCTTGAACTACTTTTGCACCTGGGTCCATCCACAAATCAGATCCGTATTGATAGACATATTCCGGGTGAGTAATAGCAATGTGGGGGCTAACATTTGGCGAACGTTCTCCTGATAATTTAGCACGGTAAAGATTGAACCAAGCATGAAATTCAAGATTGCGTTTGTGTGCTTCGGCGATCGCGAACTCTAAGGGGTCGTAAAATGGTTCTGGTGGTTTACCTTGGGTACCTGTCAGCCATTCACTCCAAGGTTCTAAACCAGAGGTATAAAAAGCATCCCCCGAAGGACGTATTTGTAAGACGATCGCATTAAATTTCAAAGCCGCGATCGTGTCTAAAATATTAATTAATTCTCTTTTTTGTTCGTCAACTGATAATAATCTACCACTAGGCCAATCGTAGTTCCAAGCAGTCGTTACCCAAACACCACGAAACTCGCGTCGATGACTGACATTAACTGTTTTTTCGCGACGAACGATGTATTCTGATGCTACAGGTGGAACTTTGCCTTGATGAAACAAAGTTTGATAGATAAAAGCCGCTACATCAGCGCGAGTTGCTGCATCTTGAGGACGTAATTTATTGAGATGAGGATAATTTACGACGATATCTGCGTCAGTGGCGATCGCTATGCGATCTTTCGCCCAAACCGGAATTGCTTCCGCATCTTGATATAATTTTGGTAACGCCGATCTCGCATCATTAAGATAATTTGTGGTAATTTTTAAACCCGCAACCAAGGAAACTAACACTTCGGTGCGGGTAATATTAGCGTAAGGGAAAAAACGATTACCTGGATAACCAGAAAGAAAGCCTGTTTCGTAAGCTTTTTTAATTACTTCGGCTGCCCAAAATTGCGGACGCACATCGATAAATTGCACGTATTGTCGTATTGTCGGTTTAGGAAAAGCCTTAACTAAAATAGCAGCAAATTCCGAACGACTCATAGCTCGATCTGGGCGAAAAGTACCGTTAGGAAAGCCGCTAACAATACCTCTTTTGGCTAAACCTTCAATAAAGGGTTTAGCCCAATGAGTTTGAATATCGGGAAAAGTAGTTTGCGAAGTTACCATCTTTCACTGATATATTTTCTTGAATTGTATGCCAATATTCACCCAATTTTGGATAGTATTCCTAATTTTGCCCAAATAGCCGCTTCTATTTTCTGCCTCATCCTCTTCAGCCGATAGTTAAATTCGATCGCAGTCAAATTTTAAGCGATCGCCCACAATACCAAAGGTAGAGTGAGGAAACTCAATACTGTCGAAACTACCACAGTTTTTGCTACTCGGGGAGCATCGCCACCAAATTCTGTCACCAAAACTACTGTATTTACTGCCGTGGGCATGGCACTTTGAAGGACTAACACTTGTAAATCTAAGTCAGCTAATCCTAACATTAAACCCACAGCATAGGCGATCGCGGGCGAAATTAGCAAGCGCATCGCTGCGGCAAAAGCTTCATATATCCCTACTTTAAAGCTAGTTTGTGCTAGTTGTAATCCCAAAATTAGCAATCCGAGGGGAATCGAAGCCCTACCTAACATTTCCACCGCGCGATCGATATTTTCTGGTAACGCAATTGGCAATAAACGCAGTAATAAACCTACAAGGATCGCCCAAAATAAAGGGATTTTCAAAGTTAAGCGTAACCGAGAAATAATTCCACCACCTGCCAATAATGCTGGACCTGAGGCAAATGTAAAAACTGAAGCTATAATTAAGTAAATTATCGCTCTTTCTAGTCCCGGCGTGCCGAAAGCAAAGTCATTCACAGGTAAACCAAGATTACCTGTATTCGGAAATAATGTCGTCGCAATTAAACTTTTTTGTACTATTGGCGGTAAGCGCAAAATCTTGCTTAGTCCCCACGTCAATAGAAACAACACTAAAGTAGTAATTGTATAGCCAATGACTAAATTAGTCGTGCTTTCGCTTGATAAATTTGTTCGGTAGAGACTGCCTGCAATTAAAGCTGGTGACAGAATATAAATTACCAGTTGCGAAAGACTTTGTTTTTCTAAGGAGAGGGTTTTACCTGCGATTAAACCAATGATGATGATTAATCCAACTGGAATAAGGGCTTCAAAAACAACTGTCATTAGTTCTATTTTTGACGAGTATGGATATTAAACCTTTACTTCTCTTAACAATTTTTGCGATTTTCCTCACTAACGCATAAGTATTTTATTTTGTCAATGGAAATTATCGCTTAATTTTGGTAAAATATCAGCGATCGCCCTTTTGGGTCGCCAATCGCTATCAGTTGTTAGCAAACCTTAAAAAATAAGCTCCTAAATTGCAATTTATCGATATATTTAAGTCTATTGGATGATGTCATCACCAGGAACTCAACCCAAAGTTGAATTAGAAAAAGTAGTTGAGCGCATTTTCTTGTTTCGTCAAATCACTCATCTGGATCGTCAATTATTGAAAACGGCGCTATTATCAAAAAATTCATTTACCCCGAAAGATCGAATGTTGATTAAAAAAGTTGTTGATGGGGTAAGAGAAGGAAAAATTCTTGTTGCAGATTCATAGAGAAAATCAATAAATGCACTCACTAACAAATTAATCTTTACCAAGCAATAGCTAATCCATCAGCGCGAGGTTCCGAAGCCGCAATCAAAACATCTTTTTGCCGCCAAATTATTTGACCTCGACCAAACATTTCTCTAGTCTTAGTTAGGGTCACATTATGACCTTTATCTCTTAATCCGTGGGCGATAAATTCCGGTACATTTGCTTCTAAAAGAACTTGTTTGTCAGCTATAAATCGCCATCGGGGAGCATCTAAAGCTCCTTGGGGATTTAAATTGTAATCGGCGAGATTAACAACTACCTGTAAATGTCCTTGAGGTTGCATTTGTCCTCCCATTACACCAAAAGTAGCAAGAGGTTCATTTTCTTGGGTGATAAATCCGGGAATAATTGTGTGAAAAGGACGTTTTTCTGGTGCAAGTTGATTGGGATGTTCTGGTTCTAATGTAAAGCCAGAAGCGCGATTTTGCAAAGCAATTCCTGTCCCTGGAATGAGAATTCCACTACCAAAACCATCGTAATTTGATTGAATTAAAGAAACCATCAAGTTTTCATCAGCAGCACAAAGATAAACTGTTCCTCCTTTAAAAATACCAGGTTCGGCAACAGAAATGGCTTGTTCTTGGATTAATTTTTGGCGTTTATTTGCATAACTTTTAGCTAATAATTCCTCGCAAGTGACATTCATAAACTTAGGATCGGCAACATAGTTATTCACATCAGCAAAAGCCAGTTTCATGGCTTCAATTTGCTGATGATAACTCTCTACCGATTCGCGAGAATGTTTATTGATGTTAAAGTTTTCTAAGATATTAAGTGCCATCAAAGTGGCAATTCCTTGAGTATTTGGAGGAATCTCCCAAACTCGTAAATGACGATATTGAGTTGAGATAGGATTTACCCAATCTGCTTGATGATTTGCTAAGTCAGATTTGGCGATCAAACCATTAGTATTAGCCGCAAAGTTAGCAATTTTTTCCGCAATTTCCCCACTGTAAAAAGATTCACCACCCGAAAACGCGATCGCCCGCAGTGTCTCAGCATGAATTATACTACCCCAAATTTCTCCAGCTTGCGGGGCGCGATCGCCGGGAAAAAATACCTCTTTAAACTGCTGAAATTCTCGCCCAGTTAAAGGCAAGTATACCTTTTCTGCTTGCTTCCAAGCCATAGCTGTCACAGGCGAAACTGGAAACCCTTCCTCAGCATAACGAATCGCAGGCGCAAACAACTCCTCAAAAGGTAACTTTCCCCAACGTTGCCACAAACTGCGCCAAGCCGACACCGCACCTGGTATTGTTACCGTAAGCCAACCAGTACGCGGCACGCTGCATAAATTACTGTATTTGTCAAGAGTCATTGCGGCGGGACTTTTTCCCGAAGCATTCAAACCGTGAAGATTTCCATCCCAAACCAAAGCAAAAGCATCCGCACCGATACCATTAGAAGTAGGCTCAACCACAGTTAACGCGATCGCCGTAGCCACAGCCGCATCAACCGCATTTCCCCCCCGCCAAAACATCTCCATACCTGCTAAACTAGCCAGAGGTTGAGAAGTAGCCACCGCCCCACGTTTACCGAGAATTACTCTTCGTTGAGAAGCATAAGGATAGTCAGTTAAATTCATTTTTTTAGTTAAATAACTTCCTTCTATTAAACTACAAATTTACCAATTTATTTGCCTAAATTACTTTTCCACTACAATTAATGTAGAGACGTTGCATGCAACGTCTGGTACAAGATGAATATAAAGAAAATAACTGTTAATTTTATTGCTATAATGAGAGCAGCAATATAAATGGAAGCAAGTAATGACAAAGATTAATATAGCAAAGGAAGCCGCTTTATCCAAAAATTTAGAGATTGTAGAAGAATTGCTCGAAAAAGATAACTTATTCAAAAATTTAAACAAAAATGAATTAAGGAAAATATTTACTCAAACTTTAGATGAAGTATCTCCAGAAGAAATTATTTCTCTCGATAACGAAGATTTGAGAACAAGAGTTGATAGAATAATGGCAATTGAATTATTATCGGGAATGTTAGATGATTTGACTCCAGAGGAAATAGAAATCTTTGATGCTGCGGTAAAAGGAAAATAAATATCTATTTTATTTGTATAGTTAAACACTATAACTCAATTTAAAGTTAGCACTAGGAGGAAATTATGGAAAAAACTACTGTCGAAAAAGAATTAGCTTTATCTCGAATTTTGCAAATTGTTGAACAAATAATGGAAAGCGATCCTTGGTTTCAGGAAAGACTAAAGAAAAACGAAATTATGCAAGTAATGAATAGCTTGTTTAATAGTGTTTCTCCAGAGGAAACACTCAAAATAGATTTAGAAGATTTAACTAAGAAAATTAGTAAGATTATGACTTTAGAAGCAACCGCAGGAACTTTAAATGAATTAAGTTCAGAACAAATAGAAATCTTCGATGCTTTCGTAGAAGGAAAATAGCTGTTAATTTTATTGCTATAATGATAAGAGCTACATAAATAGGAGGAATTTATGACAAAAATTACTGTAGAGAAAGAAGTAGTCTTATCCAGACTCTTGGAAATTGTCGAAAAATTAATGCAAAGCGATCCCTTTCTTCAGGAAAGAATAGATAAGACAAAACTAAGCCAAATTTTAGCTCAAGCTTTAGATAAAGTATCGCTTGAAGAACTGATTTATTTGTCAGAAAAAGAACTTATAAAAATAGTTAATAAAATTATGGTAAGACAAGCTGTATCTGGAACATTAAATGAGTTAGATCGAGAGCAAAAAGAAATTTTTGAAGTAATTGTAGAAGGAAAATAGTTATTAAAATGAGTTACTTGCTCGATACGAATGAATATAGTAACAGCTATTTTAAAACAAAATGAAAAAATCAACCAAAAATTAACTGAAGTAGATTTAGCTAGAAACGAATTATTTATCAGTTGTATCACTTACTATGAAATAAAAAGGGGGCTGATAGCTGTCAATGCTACTAGACAACTAGCCAATTTTGAGAAACTTTGTACAACGCTGACAATTTTGTTTTTAGACGACTTAAGAATTGTTGAGAAAGCAGCCGAAATTTATGCTAATTTGAAAACAAAAGGAAGCATAATTCAAGATGCTGATATTTTCATTGCAGCGACAGCAATAACACGCGATTTGACTTTAGTTTCTCACGACACAGATTTAGCGAGAGTGAAGGAAGTTAAATTAGCAAATTGGTTGCAAAATGAGTGAACTACAAAAGCTGCAAAAACTTTTGTAGTCTTAGGTTTTAAGTAAAATTAACTTGGATAGCTAAATCATTGTAGTCGCGATCGCCACCATTCGGCAAATCTTCAAAACCAAACGTATTCTCCCCCTCCAGACGGATGTGGTCGAAGCCATCTTGGTTTATACCAACAAAAGGAAAATACACTTGAGGATCGTTACTAGCATCATTATCCAGCAACTCATCTAACCTACCATTCGCAATAATAAAAGGTGCAAGTAAATCTCCACCCTCCAACTCCGCTTCCACAGTTGTCGTTTGTTGATTACCCACACTCAAATCGACACCCGCTACAACATTATCTAACGCCGCCGCCAAGTAAGCTTCTGGGGTAATATTAGCATCATTAGGATTAATCTCTCCAATATTTCCTTCCAAACTATCAATGCGGTAAAAGCCGACAAAATTATCAAAAGCCGCTTCTCTGTTTACCACAAAATCGACACTTTGTAAACCAGTTATATCCCGTAAATCGATAAATTCCTGCTCAATTTTTGCTACTTCAGTTGTTTCAGTTAACGGAGTTTCTTCTGTGTCTGGGGAAGTTACCGAATCGTCATTTCCCGGAGAAATTTCGCCGCTATCGATTGTCACACTACCATCAACTAAAGTAGCCGGAATCACACCTTCATTAATTCTACTTTGCTGAGTATCCAACTCTTCAACCAAATCCAAAGTCGTACTACCAGTAGCCGCATCATCGGGAACTTGGAAATTCAGCTTAAAAAGTTCACCCGCACCACTTGTGAGACTAGAAACATTAAAAGCACTAAGAATAATTTGACCCGATGAATCGTCAACATTAGGAACAAAAGTAAAGTTATCCAATAAATCGCCTAGTTGGACATCTTCGTTAGTAATGTCGAGTAAATCAGTGTCATAAGTAAGGACGAGATCGATAGCTTCGATATCCGTTGCATCATCAATTGTAATTGGAACCGTAAAGCTTTCTCCAGGGAGAACATTTAATTGATTCGGAAGAGTAATTATTGCCATTTTTTTGTTTTAGTTTGTAGAGGAATTAGGATTAAATTGATGTAGAGGAAACCCCTCCCCAACCCTCCTCTTACCAAGGGGAGGGTGCGCGCAGCGCGGGTGGGGTTATCTACTGGATGCTTGTCAGATGTCAGTATTTGCTTAGTCCTGGAAATCAGACTGGAGTTAAAACCCCAGACGAATGTGGCTTAGTGATGAGTTAATAACTCACCGTAGAGAATTAGTGTTTTACTAAGCGGATATATTGCTTAGGAGTTCCTACTGAATACTTAACAATCCTGTGTAGTGTTCCATCGCCTAAAGTAAGACCATCACCATCTAAATCACCATCAAAATCGCTACCCCAATGAGATTCTGATAAGTAAATGAAACCATTTTCAACTTTTTCAACTACAGCGACATGACCAGCAGACCCAGACAACCATTGAGCAACATCACCTGGTTGAGGCGTTTCATTATTACCTAAAATTCTTGCACCATTACGCAAAACGTTTCCCCACTGGTTTGCATTAGGATAGCCATACATAATGTCATCTGGTGTATAGCCTAATTCTTTTAACCGACCATAGGCATACCAAGTACAGTTACCTTCCTGACCAAAGTTGTTAGTACCTAGTAAAGAAGAACCATAGCCGTACTTAGCATAGCCATTTCCTGCTTGCATATAAAAATCTGGGCGTTCTTGGAAGTATTGCGAACCCTGAACTGTCAAAAGTGGAGTACCTTCTCCTCCTCCTCCTCCTCCTCCGGTTGCTACCTTCTCCCAGGACAAATCAAACTCAGCATCACCACCATGTTCATAGTAGTAGAAATGAACATCATAGCGACCTGCGGGTAAAGTAGCTTTGTACTCTTGGTGCGAACCATAAACTTGTTGCCAATTATCGGTAGGAGTGATGTCATGCCATTCATTTGTGTTAGTTTTCTTCGCACGAAGATAGAAACCATCATCACCACGAACTCGGAAGTTATATTCGCTACCATCAAAGTCCGCTTGAGTATGAGCTACTATCGCAAAATCATCATCCGGTAAACGATGTCCTTCTCCTCGGACTGCACCATATTCATAATCAAAAACGATGCCTTTTTTCCCATCGCTGCGAGTATTAGAACCCAGATTTAAGGTAGCAATTCCGTTCGCGTAATCGATAAAAGAATCAACTGGTGGCTGATTTCCTTGGCTATCATCCCAATGGAAAAGAACACTATACCATTCATTATTAGTATTAACTGGTTCTCCAGGAATATTAGGTTCATTCAAACCAAAACTAAGTGCCGCAAGTCCTCCATTTTCAAAGTAGTCAATAGTGACAGGATAAACGCGATCGTCTGTATTTATGTAGCCAGTATTATGAAGAAATGGTTGGGGTTGCCACTTATTAACAACTGTAGTGTCGCCGACTTTGACGCGCACACCATCATCAGCTTGAGTGTGAACTTGATACAATTGGTCGCTCAAATCGCGACGGCTAGAAATCCGCGCGGAAAAGTTATCCACAGGAATTACGTCATCAGGAGAACCATTACCCCAATTACGAGAAAATTGGTTAGTAGAGCCTAAGTTTTGCACATAAAGCGGATGTCCATATAGTTCTTTATTTGGGAAATATTCAGCTTTCCAGTTACCAGCCGGAATATGCAAATTACTATCTTCATACACCCGAAGATTAGCGAAGAAACTTTCGGCTGTGGGGTTAGCTACATCCTCGTCGTTAATGAAAAATAGGTGGTTCATGTCACCTGTATAAAATTCTCCCACGGGAATCCGATAATGTTTCCATTCACCGATGGTATCCTCATAATCAAGGAAGTCTTTAATCAGAAATTGAGAGGAAATATCATTTCCGTAAAGAGCGAAATTGCGTTCTTCGGTATTAACTAAATCGTCGTCGAAACCAATTCCATGACCTTCTCCTTCTACGGTACTCTTGAAATCAAATTCTAAGATTGTATTTCCTGTAACTGTGTAAGGAAAATCGATCGCTTTCCAAGTATTTCCTTTCAGATGTAAGGTATCGCCGTTGTCTTCTACTTGGGCAATAATCGGTTGCGTATCTTGAGGTCCGTTAATCCCGTAGGACTTAATTTGATAGTCTTTGAAATCTAGACTGGGTAAGCTTTTATCTTCGTAAAGTTTGACGTTACTGAAGAAACTTTCGGCGGTAGGATTATCTACGTCATGGTCGTTAATAAAGGTGAGGTAATTTATTTCACCAGTTTCGCCACTAAAGAAACGTCCGATGGGAATTTCGTAGTGTTTGTATTCGCCGATAAATACTGAACCATTTACCATATCAGCATAGTCGTGGAAAGCAATTTGCTCGGTGTTATAAAGTGCCTCGGTTTGAGTACCGTAAAGTGAGAAATATTGCTGGAAATTATCTGGATCATTGGGATCGTTTTGTAAGTCAACATCTATCCCAATACTGTGAGCTTCTCCAGGAGAATCTGTTTTGAAATCGAAGGCTAAAACTGTATCCGGGGTAATTGTGTAAGGAAGCTCAATTGCTTTCCAAGTATTACCAGCAAGATGTAAAGTTGAGCCGTGGTCTTCGATATTAACTAAAGTGGGATTAATATCTTGCTTTTCGTTGATTCCGTAGGAAAGAATTGGACCGTAATCATTGAAATTGAAGGGAATAGTTAACCCATCTGGGACGGAAACTGTGTCTGGGGCTTCGGTTAATTCGATATCAACGACTGCGATAACTCCTCCTTCATAAAATTGGAAAGTGAAGTCATAAAATCCTGATTCTTCGACATTGAAATAATGCGTTGTTGTGGGGAATGCCAGATTACGAGTTCGCCAATCTGCACCAAGATTAATTATCTCATCTGTATCGGGATTTCTGAGGAAGAAACGAGTACCATTATCTGAGTTGATGGTAACTTTATAGACTTTATTTGCATCAAAGTAATTACTCGTCCAAGCTTCCATTGCAAAATGCTCAGGATCTACATTCGGATGAGGAGCATCATAGCCTAAATCGAGATTGAGACTGATGCTATCTGGCTTACTTTGACGATAAACTGCTGTCGCTGCGGGGTTGCTAAAATCGTAGTTGCGGTAGTCGTCATCGGTTTCTGGGGTGAGGTTGATGAAGCTAGCATTCCAGTCTTGATTGACAATTTCAGGAATTTCTGGTTGTCGGATAGCGATCGCTTCACGCGCAACGATCGCCGCGTCCATACTAGAGATTGTACCATCCCCAGTCACGTCGCCAATTACGACCGGATCGGTAAGCGGATAAGCATCGAAACCAGTATCTAACCGGGCTGCAACTCGCGCAATAAATGAAGCATCTAAGCTAGTATAAGCCCCGTTACCCGTAGCATCTCCGAGATAGCCGACTTGGTGAATTGCGCTATCCCCAACCGCGTCAATTTTACCTTCGTTGAGGGTAACTGAAGAAATCGAAATTACCTGCGAAGCCAAATCGGGAGCAAAAGTTGGTACGATCGCCTCTAGAAACAGTAATTCTAAATCTTTCCCTGACAAAGCTTTTGTCCCGGATAACGACAATTGTACCTGTCCTGGCGTATCCAAGTTAATCTCAATGTCCCAATCCGCAGGCACATCTGCTGCTAAACTAGCACCAGTAATATCGAGAAAATCGGGATTATAACTCAATTCTAAGTCGATACTCGTGACTTTTTTCCCATTATCGATGCTAATCGGTAATCCTAAACTACCATTGGGAACTTCGACAAACTGGCGATCGCCGCGCGTAAAGTCTGGTAAACTGAGAATCCGAGCCTTATTTTTGTCGATGGTAAAGGTTTGCGTGTAATCTCCACCCGGAAGATTATCGCGATCGCCATCTAAAAGTTCGCCTTCAAGATCGATAAAACCATCAATCCGACTATCAAGAGTTACCGTATAAGTATCGGGGGCTAAAATATCTCCAGTTTTGACAAAAGTAATCGTTTTCCTGTCAGCATCGTAAACTAAAGAACCATTGACAGCACCAGTTTTGTTTCCTACCAAAGTTAAATCTGGTAAGTCATCACTCAAATCTTGTCCGTCATAAAGATTCAGTTGACTCAAATCCAACTCGCGATTAAATTTAATCTCAAAACCACTCGGATTAGTCGCAAAATCGACAACTCGGAAACTAGCAGGAATCACCTCAAAGCTACCGTCTGTAAGCGTGGGAATGAAACTTTCATTCAACGCTGCACTGACAAGATCGAGAGTTGAGATATTATTAAGAACAGCATCTTCAGCTACTTGAAACTCTATTTCTACAATGCTACCAGTACCATTTATGAGCGGTTGAGTCGTAAATAAACTCAGTCTGAGTTCCCCATTTTCCTCATTAATATTCTCAAAGACACTCCAATTGGGATTTAAACTACCGACGCTAACTTCGTTAACATCTAAAAGATCCGTATCGAAGTTGAGTAAAATATCGGCTGCTTGCACTCCTGCACCGTTTTCTAAGTTAATCGCAACCGAGAAAGTTTCCCCCGCAGTTGCAGCCAAATTTTGGTCGATACTAAGACTAGCGTCAGATAAATCATTCGCTGCTAAATTTACTGCAAAATTATCACCTAAAAGTGGGTCATTTTCCACAGCAACCGCAGCGTATTTCGACTCGTCTAAATCATAATTTTCTGTCGCAAAATCCGACAAATCTGCAAAATTTGCACTGCTACCGACTCCTGAATAACTTTCATTAACTAACGATGGTGTGAGGAGATCGGAGGTATCTCCAGTAGGGTTAAAATCTGCTGAATTTAAAGGATTATTGCTTGATTCTGGTAGATCTTCGGCAAACATATTGGACACCTGGTTTGGGTTAGTAAACTCTTACATAAGCGCTTAATACCAACTATTTCCCTCTCCTAAATTTTCGGAAAAAGTTGGGTAAGAAACTTGGGAAGACAGCAAAAATTAGTTCCCAAACTAAATTGGGAATTTGCTTTTACGAACCTTCCTATAGTGGTTTTGGTGCCAATTCGCCGTTTTTATGCACAAACTCAAATTTTGTAACAAAAGTTTAGATTTTGTCAGGAATAAACTGCTATCCGAAAAATAGCAGGTACAGAAGATCGCATCCCAGCCAAAGTTACACCTCTCGACTGATGAAAATCAGGCAAATCAGCAGAAAAATGTAACTGAAATTACAGACATTTGGGAGAAACTTATGGCATTAGGTTCTTATAGACGCGGAATCGGCGTATTTTCTAATCGTCGAGATGTAGAATTAGCGATTAACGAACTGAAAGATATTGGTTTCTCGATGAATCAAATTTCTGTCGTCGCTAAAGATGTAGATGATAAAGATTCAATTAGAGGAACGGATGTTAACAAACCCCAAGGTAACGAAGCCAAAGAAGGTGCAGAAATTGGTTCAGTAACGGGAACCGCATTAGGAATGGCTGGCGGTTTGTTAGCAGGTTTGGGAACTTTAGCAATTCCCGGTATTGGTCCAGTAGTAGCCGCAGGTACAATTGGAACTACTTTAGCCACAACCTTAGCAGGTGGTGGAATTGGGGCAGTTTCCGGCGGTTTAGTGGGTGCATTAGCAGGTTTAGGAATACCCAGCGATCGCGCGCAAGTTTATAGCGATCGCCTTGCGAGTGGCGATTATTTAATAATTGTTGAAGGTAGAAGCGATGAAATTGCCCGCGCAGAAATGGTACTTTTAAATAATCGCGGTATTGAAGAATGGGGTGTCTACGACGCTAACCGAGATGAAGCCGTGCGTCACTAGTTTCTATCTGGTAATTTTTCTATTTCGGCAACGTGGTTTCATACTCAAGAAAAATGGGATTATCACCTCTCCCCCAACCCCTATCCTGGTAGGAGAGGGGAGCCTTTTGATAATTA
>NZ_JAAHBQ010000021.1 GCF_020144665.1 Oscillatoria salina IIICB1
AGCCAAATTCGTTGCCAAATCCACCGCAAACAAAGCCGCAGCCGCACCAGGAATCAAGCTACTCGCCAAACCCGAACCCCCACTGAGGAGCGCTTTTTGTCTCATCAAACGATGAGAAATTTCTCGCGGACTTTCATCAGGATACTTTTGCTGTAACTTTCTTACCTCAACTTCAGCCTTCGCAATATCCACGCGATCGACCACAAATAACCACTTTAAAGGCAAAGCTTGAGTTAACTTACGCGAAATCGGATTATCGCCAATCCAGTCGATCGCCGAACCCACTTTTTTCGTTGCTTGTACCGCCGCACCCTTCGCGGCTGCACCAGCATTAATTGCACCTCCAGCGACAACTTTTCCCGCTTGATTAGCCGCATCTCCAACCACTTCGCCCAACTCTTTCGCTTTACCTGCTACAGTTTGTCCAGCTTGGTTTGCCGCACTACCAGCCACTTCTGCCGCATCAGCAACCCTCTCTAACATAATTTTTCCCGTCACTGATGCCACATCGCCGACATTTTCTGTCGTCTCGGCAACATTTTTCAACAATTGATTGAAAAAGGATTTGGGCAGTTTTTTGCCTAACTTTTTCTTTGACAAATAAACCTTTTTATGTTCAGTTAAATTTAATTCTTGATGCCAATCAGGAATTTCATCTCGGCGATCGCGTCCATAAATATTAACCTGAGCTAGATCGCTAATTTCCAGCGCCAGTAATCCTTCCCCAATCAAAGGAACAACCATTTGGCGATCGGGCACTTCCGCCCCAACCAGCATCACCTGTAAAGAATTATCCTTCGGCTTAACCTTAACCTCAAGATCGGCGATCGGTAATAACTCAGACAAAGTAACAGCGACAGCGTTCTCATCAAAATTATTTAGTAGTGTCATAAACTAGCAACAAAAACTTAATTGGCTTTATTGTGCAATTTTGCCCAGTTAACAAACACTAACCAAGGAGATAAGTAGAATTTCTTAGCAAATAGCTAGAGCGGCGATCGCAACAGCGATATACTGTAAAGCAGTAGAAAGCAAAAAATCTTCACAATCACACAGCAACAGGCATACCAAGCCAGTATACTAGCTCGCGAATCGAAAACAAACAAATGAATTCAGGAATTGACCTACAAGGAAGTTTTATCGAAACGCTCACCAAATTAGGCATCCCACCAGGTGCAGCCAAAGCCATCTGGATGCCCCTACCAATGTTTTTAATTATCATTGGTGCCACCGTAGGCGTATTAGTCGTAGTTTGGCTCGAACGAAAAATTTCAGCCGCCGCCCAACAACGTATCGGTCCCGAATACGCCGGACCCTTGGGCGTATTACAACCAGTAGCAGACGGTTTGAAGCTAGTTTTCAAAGAAGACATCGTACCCGCCAAAGCTGACAGAGGATTGTTTACCCTCGGTCCGATCTTAGTCGTTATTCCAGTATTTCTGTCCTTCCTCATCATACCCTTCGGGCAGAATCTCCTCATCAGCGATATTAACATCGGTATTTTCCTCTGGATTACCCTTTCCAGCATCACTCCCATCGGTTTGCTGATGTCTGGTTACGCTTCCAACAACAAATACTCGCTTCTCGGTGGTTTGAGAGCAGCCGCCCAATCAATTAGCTACGAAATTCCCCTAGCACTTTCCGTGTTAGCAGTTGTCATGATGTCCAACAGCCTCAGCA
Source organism: Oscillatoria salina IIICB1 (assembly GCF_020144665.1). Classification (NCBI taxonomy): domain Bacteria; kingdom Bacillati; phylum Cyanobacteriota; class Cyanophyceae; order Oscillatoriales; family Oscillatoriaceae; genus Oscillatoria; species Oscillatoria salina. The sequence goes on from NZ_JAAHBQ010000021.1 coordinate 1,681, forward strand.
CTATCGACATCGTAGAACAACAATCAGGTTACGGCATTCTCGGCTGGAACATTTGGCGACAACCCGTAGGCTTCTTCATTTTTTGGATTGCCGCTTTAGCTGAATGCGAACGCCTACCTTTTGACCTTCCCGAAGCCGAAGAAGAATTGGTCGCTGGCTATCAAACCGAATACGCCGGAATGAAATTTGGCTTATTTTATATCGGTTCCTACGTTAACCTCGTTCTCTCCGCCCTCGTATTTGCCATTTTGTACCTTGGCGGTTGGGAATTTCCCATTCCCCTCGACCAACTATCTAACTGGTTAGGCGTAAGCGAAACAAGTTCTTGGTTACAGGTAATCACCGCTTCTCTCGGCATTACCATGACCGTACTCAAAGCTTATTTTCTCGTCTTTATCGCTATTCTGCTACGTTGGACAGTTCCCCGCGTTCGCATCGACCAACTACTCGATTTAGGTTGGAAATTTTTGCTCCCAGTTAGCTTAGTCAATTTACTTTTAACCGCAGGTTTGAAGTTAGCATTTCCCTTTGCTTTTGGTGGCTAAATGGGGACTGGGGATTGGGGACTGATGAGGGGGAGGACTTGGGAGAGGGGGGAGAGGGGGAAGACAAGCAGGAATTAGGGAATAAACTGTTAACTGTTCACTGTTAACTGGTCACTGTTCACTGGTCACTGTTCACTGGTCACTGTTCACTGGTCACTGTTCACTGAAATCCCTAATCCCCGATCGCTAATCCCCAAATACTGATTACCAAATAAGAAACTATGTTCAAATTTCTCAAACAAGTAGGCAACTACGCCAAAGGAACAGTACAAGCAGCAAAATACATCGGTCAAGGACTTTCTGTCACCTTCGACCATATGCAGCGCCGTCCGGTTACAGTGCAATATCCTTACGAAAAACTGATTCCCTCAGAACGTTTTCGGGGTAGAATTCACTTTGAATTTGATAAGTGTATTTCTTGTGAAGTCTGCGTGCGGGTTTGTCCGATTAACCTACCTGTAGTAGATTGGGAATTTGACCGGGCAAGCAAAAAGAAAAAGCTCAATCATTACAGTATCGACTTCGGCGTTTGTATTTTTTGCGGCAATTGCGTTGAATATTGTCCCACCAATTGTCTTTCGATGACAGAAGAATACGAACTAGCAGCTTACGATCGCCACGAACTCAATTATGATAATGTGGCACTCGGACGCTTGCCTTATAAAGTTACTCAAGACCCAATGGTAACTCCATTGCGAGAGTTGGGTTATCTGCCGAAAGGTGTTACAGACTCCCACGACTTACCTCCGGGTTCCAAACGTGCAGGAAAACGTCCTGAAGAAATTCTCGAAGAGATGGAACCCCAAGTCGAAGCAGAAGAAAAAGCAGCAAGTAACTAAAGAAAAAACTGGACTGATGGTAGGGAAATTTTTCCTTTACCATCAAGCCAAATGTAGAGAAAGAAGTTAAGGAGATTTGGCAGAACGTGAATTTAGCTGAAGGCGTTCAAATAGTTTCGTTTGGCATCCTCGCCACGATGATGATTGTGACAGCTTTAGGAGTTGTCCTCCTGGAAAATATTGTCTACTCAGCTTTTTTGCTGGGTGGCGTTTTTATCAGTATTTCTGGTTTATATCTTCTGCTGAATGCTGATTTTGTCGCCGCAGCACAAGTGCTGATTTATGTTGGTGCGGTTAACGTGCTAATTTTGTTCGCGATTATGTTAGTAAACAAGGGTGAAGTTTTTACCAACCGACCGAAAGATTGGATTCGTAAAGCCGCAACTGGTTTGGTTTGTGCGGGTTTGTTGGTCTTGCTGACCACAATGGTATTTATCACTCCTTGGAATTTGTCTGCGGAGTCACCAGCATTAGTAGAAAATACAGTTGTTACGATCGGCGAACATTTCTTTAGCGACTTTTTGTTACCTTTTGAGTTAGCTTCGGTGTTGTTATTGATGGCAATGGTAGGCGCAATTATTATTGCTCGTCGGGACTTTATCCCCGAAGAATTGTTACCGGAAGAAAGACGCACCACAGCGTTAACTTTGCCCGAAAGACCTCGCGAACTGGCTTCTCTGGGTAGCAATTCTGGGGAAAATAATCAATAAGATTTTGGCAAAATAGCGTACCGCAAGGTCGGCGCAGCAATCGCATTTTTCAAGAGGTAATCAATGCAACTACAATTAGAATTTTTCTTACTGTTATCGGCGGCACTGTTTTGCATCGGCATTTTTGGTTTAATTACCAGTCGGAATGCAGTGCGCGTGCTGATGTCGATTGAGTTAATGCTGAATGCAGTTAACCTGAATTTGATGGGGTTTTCTAATTATTTAGACCCCGTAGCGATTAAAGGTCAGGTTTTTACGGTGTTTGTGATTACTGTTGCCGCAGCAGAAGCGGCTGTGGGTTTGGCAATTGTTTTGGCGATTTATCGCAATCGCTACACAATTGATATGGAGCAGTTTAATCTGCTCAAATGGTAATTTGGGAATTGGGGATTGGGGATTGGTGATTGGGGATTGGCGATTGGTGATTAGGGATTGGGAAGAGGGGGGAGACAAGGAGGACAAGGAGGACAAGGAGGACAAGGAGGAGGGGGGAGACAAGGAGGACGATAATACAAACTGATAAGGTGCTATTCCTAATCCCCAGTCCCCAGTCCCCAGTCCCCAATCCCCAGTCCCCAACTTTATATAGGAGCAAATTATTATGGGAATGACTTTAACTGAAAAAATTATCGCTCGTGCTGCCGATCGCGTCCAGGTCGAACCGGGAGAAAATGTTTGGGTTAATGTTGATGTCCTCATGACTCATGATGTCTGTGGTCCGGGGACAATTGGCGTTTTTAAGCGCGAATTTGGTGAAAATGCTCAGGTTTGGGATGCAGACAAAATTGTCTTAATCCCGGATCATTATATTTTTACTGAGGATGCACGGGCAAATCGCAATGTGGATATTTTACGCGATTTTGCTCACGAACAAGGAATTAAATATTTCTACGATATTCGCGATCGCTCTAATTTTAAAGCTAATCCTGATTATAAAGGTGTCTGTCACATTGCCCTAGCCCAAGAAGGTCACACTCGTCCCGGAGAAGTCTTATTTGGGACTGACTCTCACACTTGTAATGCTGGCGCTTTTGGTCAATTTGCTACGGGTATTGGTAACACTGATGCTGGTTTTATCATGGGAACTGGCAAACTATTAATTAAAGTCCCCGCGACAATGCGTTTTGTCCTCGATGGGGAAATGCCGGATTATTTGTTAGCAAAAGACCTAATTTTACAAATTATCGGCGATATTAGCGTTTCTGGGGCAACTTACCGGACAATGGAATTTGCTGGGGAAGCCGTCCAAAACATGACAATGGAAGAAAGAATGACTCTTTGTAACATGGTCATTGAAGCGGGGGGTAAAAATGGTGTAATTGCTCCGGATGAGACAACTTTCGACTACGTGCGATCGCGCACCGATAAACCTTTCCAAGCAGTTTACAACGATCCTGACGCAAAATTCTATAGCGATCGCACTTATGATGTCTCTCAACTCGAACCTGTTGTCGCTAAACCTCATTCTCCTGACAATCGCGCTTTAGCACGAGAATGCCGCGATGTCAAGATAGACCGCGTTTATATTGGTTCTTGCACCGGAGGCAAAACCAGCGACTTTCTCAACGCGGCACGAGTCCTCAAAGGACGCAAAGTCAAGGTTCCTACCTACATCGTTCCCGCCACTCAAAAAGTCTACGATGACTTATTTACCGTCAAATACGAGGGCGAAACTTTATCAGAAATCTTCATAGAAGCTGATTGTATCGAACCTACCGCACCTTCCTGCGCCGCTTGCTTAGGCGGTCCGAAAGACACCTTCGGGCGGATGAACAAACCAGAAGTTTGTGTTTCCACCACAAATCGTAACTTCCCCGGTCGCATGGGCGATAAAAAAGCCCAAATTTATTTAGCTTCGCCTTACACTGCGGCTGCATCAGCCTTAACTGGCTATGTTACCGACCCCCGCGAGTTTATTTAAGGGAACTGGGGACTGGGAAGAGGGGGAGGACAAGGGAGACAAGGGAGAGGGGGAGAACAAGGGGGACAAGGAGGAGGATAAACTGATAACTGTTCACTGCTAACTGTTCACTGATAATTCCCAATCCCTAATCCCCAGTCCCCAGTCCCCAGTCCCCAGTCCCCAGTCCCCAATCCCTAATCAATAAACTTGGGGTTGTTGTTCGGGAATTTCCAACTCTCGTTGTTGAAGTCTTCTTCCTCCTCCGGTTAACTTCGACACTGTAATGAAAGCGACTAAACCGACAAGAGGACTGATTAAAGTGGGAAAACCGTCAAAATCGCTGGTAAAAATGTTGTTTGGGATGTACAAAAGTGTATTGTCAATCCCGAAAGTTGTCGGCATCAAGACGAAGAAGATTAATCTTGTCAGCGTACCACTAAGGATACAGGCGATCGCGCCGAATCTGTTTGCATTCAGCCAATAAAGACCTCCCGCTAGGGGAACCAGCAACCCGGCAAAACCGATGTCGAAGGCTAGCAAAAGCAAAATCCCTGTTTCTGGCACTTTCAAGGCGAAAAAAATGCCCAATGAGGTGATAACCACAGCCATGATGCGGGTAATTAATAACAGTCTGTCTCCCCCGGCATTATGGTCATCGTGACGAACGCCGAGAATATTATGCGCCATCACCGATGAGGTTCCTAAAATTGCTCCGTCGGCAGTGGAAAGGGAAGCCGAAAGAATCGCCATAATCACCAAAAGACCGAGTATTGGGGGAACGACACCTTTGAGAAGTGAGAAAAGTAGCGGACCATCGGCGCTGATACCAGCTTGGCTGAGAATATCGTTAGCTGAGAGGGCAAGAATAGAAAAAGGAACGCCGATAATAATTGTTCCCGCAGAACCAATTAAACAAGCTCTCTGGGCTGTTTCTGGGCTTTCCGCAGCAAATACCCGCGCCATAAAGTCAATTGCGACAATATCGCCTAATCCTAACGCGAGAAGCGTCGCCCAATTAATTGCTGCACCGGAAGCGGGGTTAGTGAGTTGTTCAAAAGCAAACGGACCGCTACCAGCCGGGATGTGTAGCCCAAAATTGATGGCAATAAAACCAATTAAGAGTAAAGTACCAAAAAAGGCGATCGCTACTTGAATCGCATCGGTATAAGCTACGGCGAATAATCCCCCACTGGCAGTATAAATCAAGACAATAATCGCAATTAACATTACTCCCGCCGTGTAACTCGTTCCCAGAAAAGCTTCAAACAAATATCCTCCCGCAACCAGATTACCCGCTAGCAAAAATGAAAAGCTCAAAACCATAATAATTGAAGCTATCCATTCAGTTTTGCGACAGTATTTAACCCGATAAAAATCCGGTAACGTAATTAAACCCATGCGGTTCATTGGTTTCGCAAAGAAAAGCGCCGTCATCAACAAACAAAGTGCTAAACCAATTGGTAAAGAAGCACCCGCCCAAAAGCCAAATTCCGCAGCCAAGTCAGTATTTCCTAAAGTAGCATTAGAATCCACTGACTGTGCCATTAGCGTCGCTGCCGCCAACGGCAAAACCAAACCTCGTCCAGCTACTAGATAGTTAACACTATCGCCTTTAATTTGCTTTGCAGCCCAGACACCAATGCCTAGAGTTCCGAAGAGGAATAAAACAATTCCCCAAAAAAGAAGTTTATCTGTCATAATAATTAATCCTGAGTCTGTTTTTAATTCGGATTCAGTGTTTGGAGTTTGGAGCTATCTGTAATCTTGGCAGGATGTGGGATAGCTCCTTTTTTTTAAGCTGTAGCTAATTGTTTGGTTGGAGATTTTTGCACTTGATTTCGCAACCAAGCGAACCAAGTTTCTAATCCCTCGCCTGTTTTCGCAGCTACAGGAATAATTGTGACGTGAGGGTTTATTTGCCGCACGTTAAATTCAAGCTTTTCTAAGTCAATATCCAGGTGAGGCGCTAAGTCCATTTTGGTAATCAATAAGCAATCTGCTTCTTGAAACATAACCGGATATTTTAAGGGTTTATCTTCTCCTTCAGTCACGCTTAATAAAGCAACTTTCGCGTGTTCTCCGACTTCAAATTCTGCCGGACAAACTAAATTTCCCACATTTTCTACTAAAACAAGGTCGAATTCAGTCGGGTTATATTCATGGGCTAATCGATGAATTCCACCGGACACCATTTTTGAGTCAAGGTGACAGGAACGCCCGGTATTAATTGCAATAACTGGAACGTCATATTGACGCAGGCGTTCGGCATCTAATTCTGTCGTCATATCGCCTTCAATTACTGCCATTTTCAATTCTTGATTTAAGGTGGCAAGAGTGCGTTCTAAAAGGACAGTTTTTCCGGCACCGGGACTACTCATAAGATTTAAACAAGTAATTCCCCATTCATCAAAATGAGCGCGATTATGGTCTGCGCCTTGTTGATTAGCATGAAGTAAATTAATTTCTAAAGCGGCATCAAATGTTTGGTGCATATTCAGTTACCAGTGAACAGTTATCAGTTATCAGTTATCAGTTTGAACTTGGAAATCTAGCGAAAATCTTGCTTTTATAGGCTTTAATTGTTCGTATCTTTGTAGTGCAGGTATCTTGCCCGCTTTTGATTGATTTATTTATGAAAATCAAACATTTAACCAATCATTGAGAATTACTATATTCCAAGCGATCGATTTTTAGTTCTCGTCCCGAACGGATATCTTCCATTGGCGAATGGCAAGTTGGACAAGCATAATGTAAGCCAATTTCTGGTTTATATTCTGCTTGACATTGATGACAAAAAGCAATCAAAGGTTTAGACTGAATTGCTAGTTTTGCTCCTGCTAAAAAGGTGTTTTGCGTTTGCACCTCGAAAGCAAATTCTAAACTAGCAGGTTCGACACAAGTGAATTCACCAACAATCAAGTGGATTTTGTCGATTTTTGGCTGTTCTGGTTGACTTGAATACCAATCTCGAACCGTCATAATTAATGCTTTTGTCATGTCAGTTTCATGCACGTTTCACCTCGCTGTTAAATTTCACCTCAAACAAAAATTTATCTCTAGAGACGTTGCACGCAACGTCCCTACATTTTTATTTCCACTCGGCTAATTCGAGTTGGGCTTCGGGATGAATATAAGCGGGTTTTTGCTGGCGAGGTAATTGTCCAGAAACAACTAAATGTGCCATCGTGTCACAAATTACGCGAGTCGCCATTAAAGACGTAATATCGCTAATATCATAAGGAGGTGAAACTTCTACAACTTCTAAGCCACAAACGGGCGCATTTTGGACAATTTTCTTGAGTAAATAGAGAGCTTCACGAGGTAGTAGACCACCCGGTTCGGGCCACCCGGTTCCAGGTACGAAACCAGCATCAATACAATCGATATCAAAACTAATCCAGACGCAATCTGTGCCATCTAATGCCCGCTCTAAGGCAAAGTCTGCCGCAGCATCTAGCCCCATTTCTGTAATATCGGTTACAGTTAAAATATTCGTGGCTCGTTCGCGACAAACTTTTACGCCTTCGCGAGGTACTTGCCAGCCACCAATTCCAAGTTGAACGAGGTTTTTTGCGGGGGCATTTTTAATGTTTGTAGCGTGAAACCAAGGGCAAGTGTGCATCCTTTCGTCGAGGTCTGTTTCTTGGGTATCGACGTGGCGATCGAAGTGAATTATACCTACTTTTTTATCTCCTAAATGGCGACAAATTCCGCGAACTGTGGGAAAACCAATGGAATGATCGCCGCCTAAAATTATCGGGAATGCGCCGGAACTAAAGACGTGGGCAACACCTTTGGAAATTTGATCGAAGGATTTTTCATTATTAGCTGGAATGGTGAAAATATCGCCAACATCGCAAAGAGTTATTTGTTCGCGCAAATCTACACCTAATTCAAAATTGTAGGGTGTATAAAGGGCAGAAATGCGGCGAATTCCTTGGGGTCCGAAACGAGTACCGGGGCGATAGGTGGTTCCGGAGTCATGGGGAACGCCTACAATTGCGACGTCGTAGTTCCCCACTTGACGTACATCTTCTAAATAGGGGGCTTTGAGGAAAGTGTTGATTCCGGCATAGTGGGGTAATTCGCCACGAGAGAAGTTAGGAATGCGGCGATCGCGGATACTCTCAGCCGCTTCTAAACCATATTCTAAACCCCGATCTACTTCTTGTTGCCATCCTGTCAAAGGCAGTTTATTTTCTCGCTCTAAGGCGCGTTTGGCTTCGCTAGAATAGCCGTTATGATTACTGTTTGGCGGTTGAAATGGTGTATTTTCACTCATTCATTTTCTCCTCAAAAGTCACCTGAAATAGGAAAAAAGCCCAAGAGGTTGACGCGCCTGCTGATACGTCAATTCCTCCCGGGCTTTTTTCCCGCCGTGTAGCTACCAATGTAAGAAGTTCTTTACTGTTCTGACAAAAGTTTGTTTGGTAGCTTGCTTCTCTCGGACCTGTCACTTCCCGTATAAGTTTGGAAGTCGGAACCCTAGAAGCTTTGTTTAAAATGTAATACTTGCATAGTATCAGTAGTATTTATCAAAAAAATGTATCGAATACTACGAAATATCAGTTTATTTGCCGCTAATTGTTGGCATTTGATGACTTTAAAGTTGGGGGCGATCGCGGGGGGTTGCCCCTATGCTTTGGATTTAGGCGTTTTTGTCAAGAGTCTATTTACATTTATTTATTATTTATTTTTACTGCCAATTACGATAAGGATTGGTAACTAAATTAGCGTTAAAATAGCGAGGATCGTCGGTTACTTCTTGACCCAGCCAAGCGGGTAATTCAATAACTTGATTTTCATTTTTTAGTTCAACTTCTGCGATAATTAAACCTTGATTTTCGCCCAAAAATTCGTCTATTTCCCAAATTAATTCGCCTTGAATTAGTTTATATCTCGTTTTTTCAATTAGTGGCTTTTCGCATAAAGTCGCCAACATTTCTTCGGCATCTTCTCCAGGAATTAAATATTCAAATTCTGCTCTGGATCTTCCGATAGTTTTACCTTTAATAGTGAGATAACCTTGGCTTCCCACGACCCGCACGCGCACGGTTTTTTCGGGAGTGCGGGAAATATAACCTTGGCGATAAATTACACCAGTAGCAAGTTTCCGCCAATCGTCATTTTTAACTAAAAATTTGCGTTCTATTTCTAAGGGCATTTTGTCTAAAAGTAATTAAAAAAAACTTTATTTCCTTTGAGATTTTTGTTTAGCTAAAAATTGAGCAGTTGAACGTTTAACATATTCTTTTTCCGCTTCTTTATCGTCAGTAATTGTCAATAAGTATTCTTTTAATTCTTGAAAGCTCATTTCGGCACAAGGTTTGCTATTTTTGCGGACGTATTCGCTAATTTCACTCATTGACATGGTAGCAAAATTAGGCTTATTCAGACAATTACGATCTTCACAAGATCTTTGAAGCAATTGTCTTTAGATTTCAAGAAAATAAAGTTTGAAGACGCGATCGCGCTATTTCGCAATAATCCTCTTGCAAAAGGGAACTATAACAGAAGTATAGTATCTCTCCCTAAATAGAGGACATGACACAACAACTACCCCAGTGTGACAACCTCCAAGAGCAAGTTAACAGTTTGCTGCAACTGCTGCAAGAAGAACCTGCTCTCAGACAGCAGGATACCACGACTGTCGAAGCCTCGCTCAAAAAAGCAGTGTCACCGCGATTTGAAATTGTCTTTGCGGGTGCTTTTAGCGCGGGTAAATCAATGTTAATCAATGCCCTGCTAGAGCGCGAATTGCTTTATAGTGCAGAAGGTCATGCTACAGGTACAGAATGTTATCTTTCCTATGCTGAACCGGATAACGAGCGTGTAGTCTTAACTTTCCTTAGTGAAGCAGAAATTGGCGCACAAGCAAACACTCTTTCTCAAAGTTTAGGATTACCATCACCTGTAAATCTTAACCAAGCGGAAGTGAGAAACAAACTGCATCAAGAAAGCGAGAAAATTATTCAACAAGAAGGAGGAGAAAGTAAATCCGAACGCGCGAAACAAGCAAATGCTTTAAAATTATTAATTGCCGGATTTGAAGCTAACCGATCGCGCATTCACACTTTGCAAAATGCAACTTATGCAATGGAAGCTTTTAATTTTTCTAACTTGCAAGAAGCAGCTAGTTATGCGCGACGAGGTAGTAATAGTGCTGTTTTGAAGAAATTAGCATATTACTGTCACCATCCCTTGCTAGAAGATGGTAACGTAATTATCGATACGCCTGGAATTGATGCGCCAATTGCCAAAGACCGCCAATTAACTTACGATAAGATTGCCGATCCCGATACTTCTGCGGTAATTTGTGTCCTGAAACCAGCTTCAGCCGGGGATATGACAGCATCAGAAACAGAATTACTGGAAACAATGCGAACTAATCCGGGAATACGCGATCGCGTTTTTTACGTTTTCAACCGCGTAGACGAAACTTGGTACAACACCCAATTACGCGATCGCCTCAATCACTTGATCAATTCACAGTTTAATTCGACTAATCGCATCTACAAAACCAGTGCTTTACTCGGTTTTTATGGCAGTCAAATTAAGCATACCACAGCCAGCGATCGTTTTGGTTTAGATTCTTTATTTGCCCAAACTGTAAAGGGTTTAGACGGACAAGAAGAAACACCTCAATTTGTTTACGAATTCAATCGCTACTGTTTTATTTCGGAAAAATTACCCACCAACAAATTTCCCATTTTTATCGACAGTCGCGAAAATCCTACCCAAAATGCGAAATACGTTCGTTTGCTGAAAGATTTCGGCAACGATCTCATCGATCAATTAATCAAAGATAGCGGAATTAGCACTTTTAGCCAAGCAATTACGCGCTATCTTACCGAAGAAAAACGTCCCCAATTGTTTGAAAATCTCGCTGACGACTTGCAACCTTTGTGTATTAGTCTCAAACAATATTACCTTTCTTTTCAGCGAGATTTAGACAGCCAACCCCAAGAAATTGAAGCAATGAAACAACAGGAGTTGGCAAAACTAAGTCAGCAACTCAAGCAAGTTGGCGACCAATTTCAAGCCCACATAGCGAAAGAAATTAGCGATATTCTCAACGGCGATAACTCAGGTTTTGAAGCCGATTTCCAAGAGCTAAAATTAGCAATGGTAAGTTGTTTAGATAGCTTATTAACTAAATTTTCCGTAGCCACAGCCCATCGCCGCGCAGTCGAAGCCCATCCGCGCAATTCAGTAGTTCCCTTACTCTCAATTTTAGCCGAAGCTTTCTATTACTTAGCCAACGAATTAGAAGATGTCTTGCTTGCTGCTTCTCAAACCCTAGTCATCAAATTTTTTGAACGCTTGCAAAGCCAAGTTAGACAACAAGAATACTACCGAGAAATTTATCGTTTACTAGGAAATGATAGCGGCATTGAGCGTAACTTAAAACAACTGGAAATCCAAGTAGATCGCGCCTTAGCTAACGAAACCAGAACCGAATGCGATCGCTACATTCGCGAACGTCCTCAATTTTACTCACAAGGTTCCGTTTCTATGTGGCAGCTTCACCAAACTTTACAAGAGTCTTGTCGTAGCTTCGACTATCAAAGTATGGTAGAAGCAGAGCCAGCAATTCGTCAATTGCTCAAGCTTGATTTCGATCCCAAAGTTTCCCAAACCGTTAATCGTATTTTCCGTCAAACAATTAACCAAACCCTAAAAACTCATCTTTTACCAGCAGCAGGACAACAAGCTGAAGCCATTTTACAACAATACAGTGAAGCCCGTACTTACCTAGAACAAACTCTCGAAAAAGAAGCAGAAGCAAAAATAGCTAATAATCAGCGATCGCAAGATAATATTCAAAGTAAGATCGCCGCATACAACCAAGCAGTTGCCGGAATAAATTCTTGTTTGGAAGCAATGAAATTAGACCGGGAAAAATTGCCTCCCATCCGAGAATCAGACCTGAATTTTGTGCTAGTTAATCCTGAGTTTTATCCTGTAGAGTTCGGAGAATTTGTTGAAGAAAATGAAGAATTAACCGCAGAAGTAACGGAAGAATTTTAACTTAAGAAAAGCCCAGAGAATGCGTTGAGTGTAACCACCAATCTTTCTCGTTATTTTTAAGAAAACAACGTATCCTTTTTCTTAGTTGACAATTAACCAGTGAGTGCTAATACCGGAGTGCATTATGAACAAGCAAAACGATTTTTTAGAGTGTAAAGAAGATGATGTAATTTCCTTTGGAGAAGATACTTTTAGAATTGGGAAATTCAGGAAAGCAGTACAGGAAGCATTCGGCTACGATATTGGTTACGCCTTATTAGGCTTACTTGCTAATCAAGGTGTCAGAATAGACAAAAAAGTCATCAGTCCCCAAGGAAATAACGAAGATTATACCCAGTGGTTTGATGATGGTATAGATTGCGAAATCCTTAAAACTGATGGTCAAGGTTGGCGTAAGGCGAAAGTCAAAATTAAACTTGAACTAGAGTTAAATCCTGTTTCAGAAATAGAAACTACCGAATCAGAACCAGAAATAGAAACTGAACCAGAGTTTGATTATGATACACCTACCGTAAGTGCTGATATTTATAATCATCTAAATGGCTAAAACTCCACGCATTTTTATTCCGCTAGTAGTTAGAAAATATGTCTTTGCACGCGATAATTATTGCTGTCAAAGTTGCGGCAAAACTAGCCAGCAAACTATTCTCAACATCGACCACATTATTCCTCTAGCGAAAGGTGGTAGTAATGACATCAGCAACTTACAAACACTTTGTTGTAGCTGTAATCAAAAGAAAAGAGATTATCTTGACTCTCGCTTCCAGCGTCGCTTTAGCTAGGTTAAATTTTTTAGGAGGATTAAAGTCCTCACTACGAACTTTTTCTTAGTAATATACTTGAATTAAAAAATTATGCCTGAACTACAACTTCCTGAACCACCAACGTTTAATTCTGTAGAAGATGAACGCCACCACCGCAAACAGCGTTTAGCGGCTGCATTTCGTCTTTTCGCCCGTTACGGCTTTGATGAAGGTGTTGCGGGACATATCACCGCCCGCGACCCCGAAAACCTCGACCATTTCTGGGTTAACCCGTTCGGAATGTATTTTGGTCACATCAGTGTCTCAGACTTGCTACTGGTTAACCACAAAGGCGAGGTTATCCAAGGCGATAAACCCGTCAACGCTGCCGCTTTTGCTATCCACTCTCAAGTCCACCAAGCCCGCCCTGACGTAGTTGCCGCCGCCCACGCCCATTCTGTGTACGGTAAAGCTTGGTCGAGTTTGGGGCGAACCCTCGACCCTCTGACTCAAGATGCTTGTTCTTTTTACGAGGATCATGCTTTGTTTGATGATTATACAGGGGTAGTTCTCGACCTGGAAGAAGGTAAACGCATTGCGGCTACCCTCGGAGAAAGAAAAGCTGTGATTTTGCGTAACCACGGCTTGCTAACTGTCGGTCACACGGTTGATGAAACTGCTTGGTGGTTTATCACAATGGAGCGAACTTGTCAAGCCCAATTACTCGCCGAAGCTGTAGGAAAACCAAAATTAATTGACCCAGAAATTGCGAGTCTTACTTATAGTCAAATTGGTTCTCATTTCATGGGTTGGTTTAGCTTTCAATCACTTTACGAGAAAATTGTTCGCGAAGAACCAGATTTGCTGGAATAAATTTTAGTTTGAAAAATTTATGAGTTTTGCTTGTCTGGAAAAAAAGTAGCGATCGCGCTCAACTCAGCCCAGTATATTTTATTAACCGAGGATCTCGCAGCCAATCTGTAACAAAAAATTATCTTGCGGTGAAAATATCAAGAAATTCAGTGACATAGCTCAATTTAGTCTGTTAGATTAGCGATCGCTCAATTTGTCTAGCGCACTTACTTTGTCGCATCGCTCTTTCGTTAAAATTATTATCTCACTAAACTCAGAACAATCATTCAAACAACCCGAAAACTTTAGCGAAGCAAAATACACTCGTCTGCTGCAAAAAGCTTCCTTCGGGACACTCGCCGCCGGGTTAGTCATAATTATTTTATCAGCGATCGCGATCGCCTCCACACTCAAAGCCACCAAACAAGAAATCAAAACTCTCACAGTTTCAGCACAGCTAAAGCGAGAAACCACATCCGAATTTGATAGCCTACTAGAAGGTTTACGTGCCGCAAAAAAATTGCGAACCGGATGGGGAAAACTACCTTTCCCCGACAAAGCCGAAGTAGAACAAGACCTGAAACTCGTTATTAATCAAGCCTTCGCGCCCAAAATTAGAGAAAAAAATCGCTTAGAAAGAGAAAATTGGTCAATCCAAGATATCAGCTTTTCTCCCGACGGCAAACTACTCGCTATCAGTAATCCGTTCGTAGCGGAAATCTGGACTATCGATAATCAAGAAGTTGTCACTCTCGGAGGGAATACTACTTTCGATAGTATCAGCTTTTCCCCAGACGGAAAACTCCTCGCTACTGCTGGTGGGGGAACTGCCAAAATCTGGACGCTTGAGAGTCCAGAAATGCTCACTCTTCCTGCACACAAAAATGCGGTCGATGATGTGAGTTTTTCTCCAGACGGCAAACTCTTCGCTACTGGTTTGGTTGAGATTGATGATTATGGATTCAAAATCTGGACACTGGAGGGTGAAGAAGTAGCCCCTATTAATTCAGGAGAGATTCAATATGGTTCCTACGGTACAGTCGAAGAAGTGAGGTTTTCCCCGGATGGAAAGCTCCTCGCTATTGCTGATGTTGTTGGAAAGGGTGTTATTTGACTACTCCCCTCCCTCCGCGTTGCTAAAGGGAGGGGATTCACAAGTAGTTCTCTTTCCTCTTGCAGGCACAGTCAAGTTGCCTCTAGACGCTCAATATGTTGACATATAGCCGCATATATTGCGCTTACTTTTTTGAGTTTTATGCTTTCAAACATCCATCACTCAGCTAGTTTAGTACGCTCCTCGCTCTGAAGAAAGCTTGCAGTGGTTTAGTCATACTGCCGTTAGAGCCAATCTAACCGTTGTTTCTTACTTACCGGGATTTCGACCTACTAGAGCGAAGAATCACGTAGATTTTAGTTTTACTCGCGATCGACTATTGTACTAACTTTCTAGTTTCTTTTCAATCAAAGTCGCCGTAGAACAGCGAGGCTTTAAACCCATTTTTTTTGGTAAATGGTATCAGAAGCAATTTGGCGGTGAGATGTTTCGCTTCGCTCAACATGACAGCGATTATCCAACAACTAAGCCCGCCTGCGCGGGCTTAGTTGTTGGAGTTTCTAACGGTCAACCGACCCCATAATGATGTCGATACTACCGAGAATTGCCATGATATCAGCAACTTTCATCCCTTTCAGCAAGTGGGGCAAAATTTGCAAGTTGTTGAAATCAGCAGCACGAATTTTCCAACGCCAAGGGAAGACATTATCGTTACCAATAATAAAGATACCCAGTTCGCCTTTACCGCTTTCGAGACGGACATAATGTTCGCCAGCAGGAATTTTAAAAGTAGGTGGAACTTTTTTGGCGATGTACTGGTATTCAAAATCATTCCACTTGGATTTCTTCCCTTCTGCCATTCGCTTGGCTTCGAGGTTTTCGTAGGGACCGCCTGGTAAAGCTTTGAGGGCTTGACGGAGTATTTTGACAGACTCGCGCATTTCGCGAATCCTGACTACATACCTTGCAAAACAGTCTCCAGCAGTTTCCCACTGAACGTCCCAGTCGAAATCGTCATAGCATTCGTAATGGTCAACTTTCCGCAAGTCCCATTTAACTCCCGAAGCGCGTAACATCGGACCGCTAAGTCCCCAGTTAATTGCTTCTTCGCGAGTAATTGTCCCAATACCTTCAACGCGACGGCGGAAAATTGGGTTATCGGTGATTAACTTTTCGTACTCGTCAACTTTGGGTTCAAAGTAGTCGCAGAAGTCTTCGCATTTGTCTACCCAACCGTAGGGTAAATCCACTGCTACACCACCGATGCGGAAGTAATTATTGTTGACCATGCGATAACCGGATGCGGCTTCCCAGAGGTCGTAAATTAATTCCCGTTCGCGGAAAATGTAGAAAAATGGCGTTTGTGCGCCCACATCAGCTAAAAAGGGTCCCAACCACAGCAGGTGATTGGCGATGCGGTTCAACTCTAACATGATGACGCGGATGTATTGAGCGCGTTTTGGCACTTCAATTCCGGCTAATTTTTCTGGTGCGTTAACCGTAATCGCTTCGTTAAACATCCCGGCTGCGTAGTCCCAACGGCTAACGTAGGGAACGTACATGATGTTGGTGCGATTTTCGGCGATTTTTTCCATCCCCCGGTGGAGATAGCCGATCGCGGGTTCGCAATCGATTACATCTTCACCATCGAGTGTGACAATGAGACGCAATACCCCGTGCATCGAGGGATGGTGGGGACCCATATTGAGTACCATTGGGTCGGTTCTGGTTTCAATTTGTGCCATAAATAGGCGCTTTCTCCCTCTTGAAGAATTCGGCTGGTGCGTTTTTTGCTAGAATGGGCGATCTTAAAGTTGTTCTCCAGATGCCTAAAATTAGCAGCACCTTATGTTTATTTTTGTTGCTTTCTTGTAATTATTATAGGGGGATTGGGGTTTTCAGTTATCAGTTACCAGTTATCAGTGAACAGTCGGGATTGCCAATTGGAGAGATTAAAGAAGGTGGAATTAGAAGAACCACTGATTCGAGAGTAAACTGGTAACTGCTCATTGGTAACAGTTCACTGTTCATTGGGGATTGGGAGAGAGGGGGAAGACCAGGGAGAGGGGGAGGAATTAGAAGATAAACTGATAACTGGTAAATGCGGGTACGTGATAACTGAGTTAGAGATAGGGTTTTGAGTCAGGAAATAGAGAAACAAGAATTTTTTCATGTCCCGGTTTTGAGTCGAGAGTTAAGCGAATGGTTAAATGTTCGTCCGGGGGGACATTATTTGGATGCTACTGTGGGTGGTGGGGGACACAGTGAGTTGATTTTAGCTGCTTTTGAGGATGTGCGGCTGATGGCGATCGATCGCGATGAGAGTGCGATCGCGGCAGCTAAAATTAAGTTATCTTCCTACGGTGAGGAACGAGTACAATTTTGGCAGGGTAATTTTGCTGACTACAATCCTGGTAAGCTTGAGTTTGATGGAATTATCGCGGATTTGGGTGTCAGTTCGGCTCAACTGGATATTGGATCGCGCGGTTTCAGTTTCCAACAAGAGGCTAGTCTGGATATGCGAATGGATCGTTCTCAGTCCCTTACCGCAGCCGAAATTGTTAATCACTGGGACGAACAAGATTTAGCTAATCTTATCTATCAATATGGCGAAGAAAGACTTTCTCGACGCATCGCCCGACGTATCGTGCAAGAACGTCCTTTTCAGACTACCACTGAATTAGCTGCGGCGATCGCCCATAGTGTCCCTCGCAAATACCGCTATGGTAGAATTCACCCCGCTACTCGCACTTTTCAAGCTTTGCGAATTGCCGTTAATGCTGAACTTGAATCTTTAGAACGTTTTCTCGAAATTGCTCCTCAATGGCTCAAAATCGGGGGCAGAATTGGCATTATTAGTTTTCATAGTTTAGAAGATCGCCTTGTCAAACATCGTTTGCGTGACTCATCTTCTTTAAAAGTGCTAACTAAAAAACCCATAACTGCACAACCTGACGAAGAAGCTAAAAATCCTCGTTCTCGCTCTGCTAAACTTAGATTTGCTGAACGAATTTTTTCTTAACTTTCCCTGGTTGACACCTAATTAAATTTAATAAAGTTTCTTCGTTTTTTTCATATTTGCTAGCTTCAGCAACAGAGAATTATCACCGGAAGACTTTTGCTTAACAGCTTGACTTGTTTCAGGTAATGTGCTAGTAAATTCAGAAACAAAATTACCAACATTGCGAGGTAATTCTACTCGAAAAGTAGAACCCTGACCAAGCTGACTTTCGACAGTAATCTTTCCTTGCATTAACTGAACTAAAGAATCAGTAATCGTTAGTCCCAAACCCGTACCATAATACTTACGATTTAAAGTTTGGTCTACTTTACCAAACTCTTCAAAGATATAGCTTCTTTCCTCTTCAGCAATACCGATTCCCGTATCTTTAACCATTAATTCAATGCGATCTTCTGAGACTTCTTTTAGCCCAACTTCAATACTACCGCGATCGGTGAACTTAATCGCATTGGAAAGCAAACTCAGAATAATTTGCCGCAAACGAAAACTATCATTAATTACGCGAACATTTTCTAAACTCGAATTAAAAGCTAAAACCAGATTTTTTTCTTCAGCAATTTCGCGAACATCTTCAACAATTGTTGCTACAAGTTGAACCAAATTTAATTGTTCGAGTTGTAACTCCAACCGTTCTCCTTGAATTTTACACAAATCGAGAATATTATCAATAACTTCCAACAATTCTTTACTATTTGCTAAAATTCGTTCTAGCATCTGGTTTTGCTGTGCAGTAAAACCATCATTTTTGCCACGTAAAAGTAGTTGACAAAAACCAATAATTGCATTTAAAGGCGTGCGTAAGTGATGAGAAATAGTAGCCAAAAATTGAGTTTTAATCCGAGCTGCTTCTAGCAATTGAAGGTTTTGTAACTGAATTTGTTGACGTTGATTTGCGAGTTCAGTATTTTGTTGAGCGAAGATTTTATTTTGTTCTTCGAGACGTTCCTCGCGTTCCTCTAAAGTTTTAATTAAACGAGCATTATCAATAGCGATCGCAGCTTGTTCTCCCACTGCTGATAGCAAATGTTGGTCTTCCCAATTAAAAGCCTTAACATCTTCCCAATTCCCAACTGCTAAAACGCCTAATCTTCCCGCTTTCACTGATTCAATAGCTACAGCATAAATTGCCGCAGGTAAATTACTATTGTCCGTCGCGACACCTTGAACTAAGTGAGAATCTCCGGTTAAAAACACCTGACGCAACCAATTTTCCTCAGAAATATTTTCTAATTTTAAATTATCAGTACCTTGTCCGGCAGCGATCGTTAAAATCAGGCGATCGCACTGAGAATTAAACAGAGTGATAAAACAAATTTCCGCTCCCGCGATCGCGTCACAAACTGCGCTAGCCATTACTCTTAACAAATCGGGCAAATTTGTCAAGCGTTGATTGAGCAAATTTGTCAGTTGTTGGAGAGTACGCAGTTGTTGTTCTTGTTCTCCTAAAATTTGGATTGCTTTGCGATAATTACGGTTAGCAAATTGAGCCGAATCATACAATCTTGCATTTTCGATCGCTAAAGCAGTGCGTTGTGCTAAATCTTCTGCTACTTCTAAATCAGCTTGAGTATAGTAATTAATCGCAGAACTGCGTACAAACAACAGCGAACCTAAATTACGCTCTCCTGCTAATAATGGTACAGAAATATAAGAGCGAATTGCTAATTGTTCTAACAATTCTTGTTGCCGCTCATTTTTTGCCATCTCAACCAACAGCGAATCAGCAAAATTCAAATCGTTGTTAAATGAGCCAATGTAGAGCATTTTTGCCACGATCAATTCCCCGTCATTATTAGTAGTTAACGACCAAGGTTCTAGCTGAGAAATGAGCTTTTCTTGCTGAGGATCTACATAAGCAAAAGCCACACGACGGTAAGAATTACGCTCCTCAAGAAGATCGATCGCGCACCAGTCAGCAAAACAAGTAACTGCTAATTGAGCGAGATTATTAAGCGTCGATTTATAATCCAAACAAGCACCGAGCAAACTACTAGCTTCGACCAAAAAACTATCTCGCTGCTCTCGAAATTTTTGCTCAGTAATATCGCTGAGAATACCAGACATCCGAAATGGTTTACCGTAGCGATCTCTTTGAGCTTTACCACGAGCAACACAGTAACGATATTCTCCACTACTATGACGCAGGCGAAACTGCACTTCTAGTTCTATTTGTTCGTTAAGATGAAGTTGAACTGCTTGAAATACTTTCGAGTAATCTTCCGGATGTACTAAAGAGCAAAATAGTTTTGGGGTAGTAGTAATTTCTGGAGAAAGACCGACAATTTCTAAGAGGCGATCGTTACCATAAATTTCCTGTCGGTTGAAATCCCAGTCCCAAATTCCATCATAAGAACCTTCTAAAATAAAGCGATAACGTTCTTCACTTTCTCGCAAGCGCTGATTAGCTCGTGCTGCTTCTTGTTCTGCTCGGTAAAGGCGAATTGCATTCGATAAGCTACGGGAAATATTTTCTGGGGAAACCTTAGCTTTTTTAAGACAATCTGATGCTCCAGCTTTCATCAACTCCACCGCAGTTTGTTCGTCTCCATCTTCCATGAGAACGACGATGGGAACATTGATTCCCGCAGCGCGAAATTTTTTAACTAATTCGAGGGTGGAATCTTGAGATAGTTGCTCATCCAGAAAAATACACTCAAATAAATTTTCTTCTAAAGACGACCTCGCAGTTTCCCACTCGTTAACTACGGAGATCCTTACTTTCACTCCTGCTGCTGTCAGTGCGCGATCTACTACAGCTTGAGTTTCTGCTGAATCTTCTATTATCAGGATTTTTAGTGTTTCATCGATCATAGCGAGCTAAAAATTGCTGCTGGATGGAGGAATATCCCCGATCGCCAGAAATCCACTGTGTGAAAATCATTTTGCCTCATTTTGCTAGGTAAATATATTTACTCGCACCGTACCATTTTTTTCGTTTCTCAACGAATAAATCACCAATAACTTAAGCAAATTCGCTGTTTTGCTAATTTAGACTTCCTCCACCAAGAATTGTAATCTGAATATTGGCTATTTTTTGATTTTATTGAACGAGGAAATTACAAAGCATGAATTTTTCTGACTGTTGTCTTTTGTCTCAAGTCCTGTAAATATTAGCCCAAATTAGCCTTTCATTATAAATTGTGTCTTGTTTTGAATCTATCTAGTCTCTCTCCCAAGAGCGATTTGTTTCAGGTTTAACTTAGATAATTGACTCTGCGGGAGCGATCTCGGCAGGCGATCGCCTGACCTTCACACTACACTGCGAATTCCAAGCTTGTTTTCCTCTGGAATACGGAAATAAATTAGGTTTCCGTATTATAATTACAGTTTTGAGTTAAATTTCTGATCAAGTTAATTTGTACTAAAACCAAAAGAGCAAATTGAAAAAATTGTCCCAGGTGAGAGAAAACCCTACCTGAAACACCGGGAAAATGCTACTCACTATAGGCGTGAAAATATCTAAACTGAGCTAGTGTCAGTTCTTAGCTGCCTCATCGCAGCCCCTAGGTAAAATTGACACTATGTGTGTTGATATTTGTTGATAATTGTTTACTTTGTTTGAGGAAGCGGTTTCAAAATGAATAAAATTCGGGTTGCTCTAATTGAAGATCACGAACTGACAAGAGTCGGACTGAGAACAGCACTACAACAGCGTAGCGAGATCGATTTAGTAGGTGAGGCGGCAAATGCTACCGAAGGAATGAATATTTTAGAACAATATAGACCAGATATTGGCATTGTCGATATCGGTCTGCCAGACATGGATGGAATTGAGTTAACTAGGAAGTTCAAGGAATCCCAGCAAAATACTGAAGAAAGGGTTACGAGAATTTTGATTCTCACGTTACAAGATAACGAAGATGCGGTGCTAGCAGCCTTTGCAGCAGGTGCTGACTCTTACTGTATGAAGAATATCAGCTTCGATCGCCTCCTCGAAGCACTGAAGACAACCCAAGAAGGTAATGCTTGGATCGATCCGGCGATCGCCAAAATTGTCCTCTCTCAAGCGAAAAAACCTGTTCCAGAAAGCGAACCTCCCGTAACTAACAAAACAGTGAAAATTAACGCTGCTGAACCAGAATACAGTCAATTAATCGAAGCTTATCCTCTTACTGAACGAGAATTAGAAGTTTTGCAACTAATCGTTGAAGGTTGTAGCAACGCCGAAATTGCTGAAAAGCTTTTTATCACTGTGGGAACCGTGAAAACTCACGTCCGCAATATTCTGAACAAACTTTGCGCTGACGATCGCACTCAAGCGGCTGTCCGCGCTCTCCGTTCTGGTTTAGTTGGTTAAAAACCTCCCCACCTCACCAATAGGCTGAAGGTGGGTATTCCCTAGAATTCCCTCCTCTAGCTTGACAAAAAAAGCATAAATGTGCTATAGAAAGCAAGGCGGTAAAAACCAAAGCATTAATTGTCTAACCGCCCCACCTGCGAGGAAAATTCATCAAATCAGCGATCTAATTAGGTAAATTTTTGATATCGTAGTTGGTTGTAGTCAGAAATCAAATCTCGCTCAAGTTAAAGCAGGTGACGACAAAATCAACATCTCCGATTACGGCTAGATGAAAAAAATGGTATGGAGTGCAACTCAAACAGAAAAAGAGTTGCCGTTAAATAAATATGTAGGGAAGAAACACAATCTCGCAAGTTTTTATTCAATTGGAAGAGTGAGCAAATGAGTCAGGCAAGCAATCGCAAACTCAAACTAATGGTGGTGGATGACGAGCCTGACAATTTAGATCTGCTCTATCGTACTTTCCGACGCGAGTTTAATGTTTTTAAAGCAGACGGTGCGCTCAAAGCTTTGGAAATTCTCGACACCGAAGGTGAAATGGCAGTAATTATTTCTGACCAGAGAATGCCCGTCATGAATGGTACAGAATTATTAGGCAAAACCGTCGAACGTTTTCCAGAGACAATTCGCATTCTGCTAACTGGGTACACCGATGTGGAAGACCTGGTTGAAGCAATTAACTCCGGTAAAGTATTTAAATACATCACCAAGCCCTGGAATCCAGAAAAACTCAAAGAAGTAGTTCAACAAGCGGCGGAAACCTATCAAGTTCTCAAAGCCAGGACAAATGAACTGCGACGCGCCCTCAGACAAGAAGAATTACTCAATGTTATCACCAGTGCAATTCGCGAATCTTTAGACTATCGCAGTATGCTACAAACGATAGTCAACAGCATCGGGGAAAATTTTCAAGCAACTGGAGGCATACTCAAGGCAGTAGAGGAAGGTATACTCGTCTCTGACGCTTTTTATTATCAAGCGTCAGCACCAGCTACTACAGAGGAGGAAAGTGAGGATGAGTGGCAACTTTTCGATTGCGACTCGCTCATGCAAGAAGTATTAGCGAACTGTCAAACTCGATCGGCGGAAGAAGAAGATGAAAATGGATCTCGCTGGTATCTCCTGGCTGTACCTCTGATCGTGCAACAAGAACCTTTGGCAGTGCTTGCTCTTTATCAATGTAGCAGTGCTAATCCTTGGCAAAACTCGGACGTGCAATTACTAGAAGCTGTCGCCGAACAAGCCGCTTTAGCCGTTTCTCAGGCAAAACTTTATCAGCGTACCAAAACCCTCGCCGAACAAATGCGGGCTGAGTTGGAAGTAGCGCGACAAATTCAACACAATTTACTCAGACAAACTTTGCCCGAAGTAGAAGGAGTGCGCTTACAAGCAAGCTGCTATCCGGCTCGAGCGGTGGGAGGAGATTTTTTTGAAGTCTATTTCCATCCCCAAGGAGATGTCTGGCTAGCCGTGGGAGACGTTTCTGGTAAAGGTGTCCCGGCGGCTTTATTCATGGCAAGTGCGATTAGTATCTTGCGACGAGAACTGGCTCAAGAAACTTCTCCTGAACCAGATGTTGTCATGCAAAATCTCAACCGCACGATGAATGATGATTTATTTAGTAACAACTGCTTTATTACGATGGTCTTGGCGCGTTATCGTCCTGAGACAAAGGAGTTAGTTTATGCTAATGCAGGTCATATTTATCCGATGGTTTGGTCTCACCGAACGCTCGTCGAGCAAAGAAGCTCCACAAGCCAAGAAATTACCGTGACACCAAATTATCTCAAAGTTCGTGGCGTTCCCGTGGGAATTTTGCCACACTGGAAAGCAAAAGCAGGAAATTTGACTTTGCAAGAAGGATCTACTTTCCTCTTAACCAGTGATGGAATTACAGAAGCAACTTTGACTAAGGAGATGAAGCAGGTGTCCGGTGGGACAAATTCAGATCGACAAAGCTCTAGTTCGATGCTTAATCAAGAGGGTCTTTGGCAATTGATTCTTCAAGAGCAAGATCCCTTCGATCTCAATAATCTCTTAACTCGCCTTCGCGAGTACACGAATAAGATTCAGGAAGACGACCAAACTATTCTCTCTCTGGAGGTTCTGTAGTTGATGAGAACAGAACTGCACGTACCAAGCGATCTCAAATTTCTCACTGTCGTTGAGCGCTGGTTGCTTGACTGTCTAGAACTCGAGCTAGGTGAGTCAGTAGATTGGCCTCGTCAGTCGAATCGCTTACGCTTGGCACTCGTGGAAGCTTACTCGAATGTGGTGCGTCACGCGCACAAAAATCAACCAAATTTACCGGTGTTGCTACGTCTGGAACTTAAAGAGCGCGACATTGCTTTGGAAATTTGGGATCATGGCAAAGGGTTCGATCTCTCAACTTACTTGCCACCAAAGCCAGATGATAAGCAGGAAAGCGGCTATGGTTGGCTGATTATGAATCGGCTGATGGATCGGGTGGAATATCGCTTACAAGTTAATGGTCGCAATTGTCTGAAATTGGAAACTAGTTTACCGGAATTGAAACCAAGTTGATTGGGAATGGTGGGGGCGTACGGCCGTCGCTCCCTTCCCCCTCTTTTCCTCTTCGCTACTTTCCTAACTCAGTTGGCGAAATTATTTCTCGTTTTTTGTGACAGAAAGTCAAGAAATTGCCTTTTTTCGGCAAAATTTATAATTTTTGTTAAGTTAACTGGCACTCCAAAAACTGATTTGTAAAATTTAAATAATACATAAGTAAAAAAAATTAATAGTAATTGTTCTCAGATCGAGGCAATTACCAGACAATCAAATCGGGTTATTTAACGCTATTTTCGGCTACGGAGATTTTTCAAGATATCCCAGCCTAGCTGTTATCTGACAGCAAAGTTTGTCTTTTTTAATTAACAATTCTTGTTGACGAAATCGAAGTATTCAGTGAAGTTGAAGCCAATGACACAACCGTTTATCCTTTCTCCTCGCTACCGTCTTGACGATCGCTCTCCTTGGTTAGAAGCAATAGATCCCAGTCGCAACTACTGGATTGCTGTAAACGGCGATCGCGATCTTCAGGTAGCCATTCCCGGATTAACGGTATCTTCTCTATCCGAGTGGAAGCAAACAATCCGGCAATTTCGCTCTCTTCAACCCGCAAAGAAAATGCAAATCGAGCGAATTGCTACTAAGATGATAATTCATTGCATTAGCTCTAATTGTTATGCCATAGAAGCTGAAGTCGCTACAGCAAAAGTCTGGCATTTATTCGATCGAGAAACCTTAGAAAGTTTGTTAATGACAGCACATCCAGACTGGCAACCTAGCCCGAAAGATCTCGATTTCGGACGTGAAATGCTCGCAGATTCTTTTGCACAACCTGCGTTTGCTTGACAAAAAGCTAATTTTGTGTGTAGGAAAAATTGCTAACGTCGAAGATTGAGTAATTCTTGGGGAGACGCTAACAGCTTGATTTCTACAGCAAGGATTTCTCGCTCGGAGTTGAGAACAAATGACCAAGCCACATTCACGCTGAAATAGGGCGTGTCTACTTTACCAGTAACTCGAACTTCGATTTGACGATCTTCTGCGAGATTTTTGAGGATACCTTGCTGAGGATAAAGCGTCATCCCCACAGCTTCCGCTTCCAAGTAGTCAGCAAGATCTGCTGCGGCGATCGCTGACTCAAAAGGCGGGTACATTACTCCGTCAGCAGCAAATAATGCCGCAGTCCCCTCAAAATCTCCAGCATTCAAAGTTTCAAAATAATCGAGAATGACTGGTTCGGTAATGCCCTCGATTGTTAAACAATTAGTATCAGGATTGGATTTAGCAAGTGTCATAAGCTGTATGGCTAGATATTCTGCAATCAGTATTCAACAAAAGAGCAGGCAATTTCCTGCTCTTTTAGAGAGATTTTGGCGGAAAATAAGGTGTAATTTTAACTAAGCCAAAGGATCTACACCCAGATCAGCCGCAGCATTACGCAAAACGGTAATTTGTTGATTAAAATCTAGCTGCTCGATCCCATTCATTACCTTCAGAGCATTGTTGCTCATCTTATAGCCAGAAGGCACTTGAATGACTTTACCTTCCTTCATGTATTCTGCCAGTTGATACCAAAAAGCAAGCTTAGTATTAGCGCTCAAAACTCCGTAGGAACGAGTGATGGGTGTATTAACTTTATTAATTAAGTCGCGCATTACCTGCAACTGCTCTTGGGGTTGCATTTGCTTGATTGTGTTGAGTAAGCCTTCTGCTAATTGTAGCCGTGCTGCACCAGGAGCCGCCGGAGTAATTGAGCGACCAATTTCTGTGTAAACGAACCAAAGTAAAGCGAGGCGATCGTCAACGCTGAGACGCTTGAATTGTGCGGTGAGAACGGAAACAGCGTCAGCCGAATCGATGTTAAACAAAAGATTTGGGGTTGTATCTGTAGTGTAAGTCATAGTCGTGTAGGAGATTCTTGAGTGTGTATGCTTCCAACGACAACAGAAAATTTTGTTTTGCCGCTTCAGTTACATTATGCAAACTTTTGTAAAGTCTTGCAACGTAATTGCAGAAATCTCACCATTAGGGAGTATTTTTGCTAAATTGCGATCTGTGTCACAGTCACTTTTAATGGTTGTTACCAGTAATCAGATCAAACACAAAGCTAAATCTTTAGGCTTCCATAAAGTAGGCATTGCTCCAGTAAACGCTCAAGCTGAAGATTCAGCCAGAGAACACCTCAAAGCCTGGTTAGCATTGGGTTATCAAGCAGATCTGGCGTGGATGGCAAATCCTAAACGTTTCGATATTCGCGCTTGTCTGCCAGAAGTACAGTCAGTTATTTGCGTTGCGTTAAACTACTACACACCTCACCAGCGTCCCCCAAGTGCAGAATATGCCAAAATCTCCCGTTATGGCTGGGGAAGAGACTATCACAAAGTCATGGAGAAAAAATTGAAAGCGTTTACTCATTGGTTGGAAGCCCAAGGAGAAGACATCAAAGCCCGTTACTATGCCGATACTGGACCCGTACAAGATAAAGTTTGGGCGCAGAGGGCGGGAATTGGTTGGATTGCCAAGAATGGTAACGTTATTACCAGAGAATATGGTAGCTGGGTATTTTTAGGAGAAATCTTAACCAATCTAGTATTAACACCAGATAAGCCTCATACAGAACATTGCGGTACTTGTACTCGTTGTGTAGAAGCTTGTCCGACAAACGCGATCGCCAAACCCTTCGTAGTTGATGCCAATCGCTGTATTGCTTATCATACCATCGAGAATCGTGCCGAAGAATTACCAGCCGCGATCGCTACCAAATTAGAAGGTTGGGTTGCAGGTTGCGACATTTGTCAAGATGTCTGTCCCTGGAATCAACGCTTCGCCCAAGAAACCGATCTCACTGAATTTCAACCTTATCCCCAAAATATTGCCCCAAAACTAACAGAATTAGCCCAAATTTCTGAAGAAGAGTGGAATCGTCATTTTCCCGCTTCAGCTTTGCGAAGAATTAAACCTGAGATGCTGCGGAGAAATGCTCGTGCCAATCTGGAAAAATAACTTTGAAAGTTCGCAAAAAAGTTTATTTTTTAAGCGTAATTTTTTAGACTTGAAATTAGCATAATTACTAAGTAATTATTCTCCTCAAAAACTAAAAAATGGAGTGAAAAATCTCGGATGAAATTAAATCATCAAACTGGTTTACTTTTAGGTAGTTTGGCGATCGCCTCTTTCGCTAGCTGCAATCTAGCCAAAGCCGCCACAGTTACCCAAGCTGGATTTACTTGGGATTCAAATAATGCTGTCACCAACGGCTCAATTGTGCAAAATCCTGGGATTTCCTTTAGCTTAACTGGTTTTCCCGTCGATAATACAGTCGGTACTACTCTCGGATTTCCTAACAAATCAACTGTGAATTTAGGGGATAACACCAATCGAGGAATTATTGAACTTAGTTGGGGTGGTTCCCTGCTAGAAAACCTTGCCGGTAACGACTTTGTTATTTACGAAAATGGTGCTGCTAACGCACCAGAAGCATTTGCCGTCGCTGTCAAACAAAAAGGAGGAAGCTTTACTAACTTTTTGTACCAATTCAGCGATAATTTTGAAAATCAAACCTTTGCTACAGCATTTGATTTAGATAGCTTTGGTATTGCTATTGGGGAAAGTATTATTGCCATTCGCATTGCTAACTTAATAAGCAGTGATACAGTAGGAGCAGGAGGACAAGGTTTTCTCGGCGGAGGAGTTACACCTAATACCGGTTCGCTAGGTGGAAATATAACTTATCCATCAGGTAGATTCGATCCTGATATTACTTATGCAGTCGCCCTGAATAATGTTGTTCCTACCGCTATTCCCTTTGAATTTTCTCCTAGCTTAGGATTAATTATTTTCGGTGGATGGGTCATGTTTGGCAAGTTAAAACAAACTAGCAAAGTTAATAAATGATACCTTTTCCCGATTGAGATCCTTGGTATGGTTGAGGGGAGGATGAAAAACAGATCCTCCTCTCCTTTGCTTGCTGGTTAATTTGCTAATTCAGAGTAATTTAATTGTTCTCTCAAAGATAAATTAAGGTAAAATTAAATTTAACTTAAATATTCTTAGTCTGAATTTATTGTTACGAGTTAGCCAATTAATTAACAAACTAAAAAAATGACTATTAAAGTAATTGTTTTTGATTTTGATGGCACAATAGCTGATACTCGTGAAGCTTTTGTCAAGATTTTAAATAATTTGTCAGGAGAATTTGGTTATCAACCTGTTAGCGAACAAGAAGCATTAGAGCTGAAAAATTTAAGTTCGAGAGAAATTATCAAGCAGTCGCAAATTTCTGTAGTGAAAATCCCTTTACTTTTGCGAAGAGCTAAAGTTGAGTTAGGTAAGGAAATTACCAATTTAAAGCCTGTAGAAGAAATGGCAAAAACAGTAGAAGAAATCAGCAAAAAAGGTTATCAATTAGGAATTATCACTTCTAATATTAAAGAGAATGTAGTTGCTTTTTTAGAGAAAAATAACTTAGAAACAGCGTTTAATTTTATTTATTCAGGAACGAGCTTTTTCGGCAAAGACAAAGTAATCAATAAATTGTTTAAAGAGTATCAGCTTAGAGCGGAAAATATTGTTTATGTAGGAGATGAAACAAGAGATATAGAAGCTGCTAAGAAAAGTGGAGTTAAAGTTATTGCTGTAAGTTGGGGTTTCAATTCGGAAGCAGTTTTGGCAGAGTACGAGCCAGATTATTTAGTTAACGAACCGAAAGCTTTGGTAGAACTAGTGAATAATTTTGAAAAAAGATAACCCTGTCGCCACAGTTGTCAAGACAGGGTAAGTTGGTTTGCTTTGAAAGCCAAAGCTGATGATTTTGGCGCGAGACTTGGCTAAATTTAGGAAAATTGTCGCCAAGAACGCTTACAATTGCTTAGATTCATCAATAGTATCGGAATAATCCGGACGAGGGGCAGTCAGGGCTTCCCAAGCAGCCTTAGCAGCATCATTCAGGCGATCGCCAAGAGTAGATATTTCTTTAACCAAATTTTCCCAATTTTGCTCGGCATCCATTTGCATCAATTTAATCGAATATTCAATGCGTTCCGGATCGAATAAATCCATTTGTTCTACTTCTCGACGCGCCGTGCGTATAGCTTCGAGGTATTTTTCTACAGTAATTTCGCTAGCTTTTTCCGCCTCAGCCTGCATTTGCTGCGCTTGTAGCTGCGCTTTTCTCTTAATCGCTTCAATCAGCGCCATTGTCTCATTTTTCGCCTGTTCAGTCGCCTCCGGCATTTCTCGTCTAACCATCTCTTGAGTTTCCGGGCTGACATCCAGAGGTGCAAGCGCTTGATCTTGAGGGACTTGGGGATCGGTAGTCATATTTATTTCTCCTAAAATACGGTTTAATTACACCGAAGTTAATTTTAATGTAAGTCAAATTTAGGGTTTGACGTTTCCCGATACTCATTTTATCGGTCTTCTTAGTTTGATGATAGGAGGAAGTCTGTACATCGTCAGGTACGGGTTACAACCCAAAAAAGCCACTAGGGTTAAGTAGACAGACAATTTCAGTTTCGATCTGTTTCCCAAGGAAGATTTTTGGGGCGATCGCCAAATCCAACCACCAGAAAAGCGAAAATAGGCATTAAGTGTCGAGTTCTGTAAACTATAAACGAATAGATCGAACTGAATCTATTTTCATGGGGCTAAAACCTAGTTAGCAGAAGCCACCAACCCAATGTTAACTCTCAAAAAAATGAATAGCGCAAGCAAAAAATCATCAAAATCGCAACAACTCCTTAGCGGTCAAAACATCGTCTATGCTGGAATAGCCTGGGGAGTAGTATCGCTATTGTTCTTTTTACTGTTTAGCATTCCCGTCCCTGGAGAAGAAGTTCCCCTGTGGTACTCCCTAGGAACTTATATTCTCGAAAGTCTGCCTTTTCTAATCGGTGCATGGCTTTGTTACCGCAATTGGCGCAGTCCCCAAATTGCTAGCGGGCGTAATGTCTGGCTAGGTATGGGATTAGGGATGCTATGTTTTTTTATCGGTAACTTTATTTTTGGGATTTGGGAGCTTTATTGGGAACTCGATCCCGATGTTTCACCAGCAGATTTGTTTTATCTAGCATTTTACGCCTTTGTTGGTTGGGGAATGTTTCTCGCCGTACTCCCCAGACGATTAAATTTAGAGATGTCCCAGTGGATCGCGATCGCGGCGATCGCTGGTGTGGGTATTCTCTTTGCTATTTGGGTTACACTTGCTACACCAAGGGATTTAGAAACAGTTGAAGCCATTCCTTCTGCTACAACTGAGGAGGTAAGTCAACCTACTTCAGCCAATACAGAAGATGCTAGCCCAGCACCAACAGTAGAAGCTGAAGAAGTATCAGAAAAAGATCTTCCTGAATGGCTAGTAGCAATGGATAATTTTCTCAGTAAGTTTTCTCGACCAGTTAATTTTTTCTACATTGTTGGCGACGTAATTTTCTTAATCATCGCTAGCGCTTTGTTATTAGCTTTTTGGGGCGGACGTTTTGCACAATCTTGGCGGATGATCGCGGCGGCGGCGTTTTCTCTTTATATTGCTGATATGTGGTTTAAGTATGCAGCCACTTTATCAACAGAATACGAAAGTGGTTCGTTGCTAGAAGTATTTTTTATTTTTTCTGGCGTACTCTTTGCAATGGGTGCTGCTCTAGAATACGATGTTTCGAGTCGTCCTACGAGAAATAGACGCAGAAGAGGCGGTTAGCTTCAGTTACCGGTTATCAGTTAACAGTGAGCAGCGATCGGGGAGAAGTTAGCACGTACCCGCCTCTACAAGCTATCAGTGAAAAGTTAGCAGTTTTTATACCCTTGAATCTGTTAGTTCCACATTCTTTAATCTCTTCCACTGACTGGTAACTGGTAACTGTTCGCTGTTCACTGACAACCCCAATCCCCATAAGAAGGAGAAATAAATGTTAGAAAAAAGCTTTTGGCATGATTATGTAAGTTCTGCTTTACGCACTTCTTGGCAACCTGCGGCTTTAATCCCGAAAAAACCGCCTAGGTTAGCTCCTGACGAGAATATTATCGATTGGTGTCGCGTTGGTCAACAAAACGAAGCAGATTCAATTAATCTTTTTCAAGCTGCTAGTTGTGTCGCGACATCTGAAGGTTGGCAAATTTTTGCTCCCCTTTGGTTGCAAGACGAAATGCGTCATTCTGAGGCTTTTCATCGTATGGGAGCTTATTTAGGTTTACCCGATCGCTGGGTTGATTCTTTTGTTCCGAGTGTAGAAGTTGTTCAAATGCGCGAGAAATTTTATCGTTGTTTATTCAAAAGCGAACTTCACGTTTGGGCTGCTTTAGCGATTGACGAATGGAATACCCGTCGCGAATATTTAGAAGACGGAGTGGCGGATTTTGAGGCTTATGGTTTAAGCAAAATGATGAGACTACTCAGTAGAGACGAAACTCGCCATCATGTTTTTGCTTTAAAAGCATTGCAAACTCATCCTGACAGACAAGCGGCTAAAGCTGCGGTAGAAGACGTAGTCGCGATCGCTACTACCACCGATAGTTTTCAACAGTTTCTCTTCGATCAGTGGGATTTGAATAATGCTAAACGTACTCCTGGTAATGCTTTGGATGTAATTATGCAAACTTTAGAAAAAGAAGTATAAGTTTCTTTGTCTGAGCGATCGCCAACAGACCGATCGGCGCGAAAATAGATCGATCGCTTAGGTGAAAGTGAAATATGGGAGAACAAAAAAAGATTGGCATTCTCACCAGTGGCGGTGATTGTGCGGGATTAAACCCCATTATCCGCGCTGTAGTCCATCGTGCTGTGGGCTGTTATGGTTGGAAAGTAGTGGGTATTTGTCGCGCTACCCACGGCTTGATGAGTCGTCCCCCAGAAATTATGAGCTTAGAACTTGATAAAGTCGATCCTTTACTGACAATGGGAGGAACAGTTTTAGGGACGACAAATAAAGGAAATCCTTTTGCTTTTCCGATGCCGAACGGGAAAGAGTGCGATCGCTCAGAAGAAATTATTGAGGGCTACCGTATTTTAGGCTTAGATGCCCTGATTGGCATTGGTGGAGACGGTAGTTTAGCTATCCTCCACCGTCTCGCTCAGCAAGGAAACATCAATTTAGTTGCTATTCCTAAAACTATTGATAACGACGTTGGTAGTACAGAATATTCCACAGGTTTTGATACTGCCGTAAATATAGCCACAGAAGCTCTCGATCGCCTTCACTTTACTGCCGCTAGTCATAATCGCGTGATGATTTTAGAAGTGATGGGACGAGATGCGGGACATATTGCTCTTCATGCGGGAATTGCTGGTGGCGCACATATAATTTTGCTCCCAGAAATTCCTTATACAATAGATTGTGTTTGCCGTAAAATCAAAGAACGTCAAGCATTAGGATTAAATTTCTCGATCGTAATTGTCTCAGAGGCAGTTTGTACCGAACAAGGTGAAACTGTGACTAAAATGGAACAATTTGGCGAATGTCGTTTGGGTGGGATCGGTCAATATCTCGCTAAACGCATTGCTGAATGTAACGGCGCGGAAACCAGAGTGACTGTTTTAGGTCACGTTCAACGAGGTGGTATTCCTTCTCCTCTCGATCGCTTGCTTGGTTCTTCTTTTGGTGTCGCGGCGGTAGATTTAATTGCTCAGGGTAAGTATGGAGAAATGGTTACTTGGCAAAACCGTCAAGTCAGAAGCGTCCCGATCGCTGAAGCAATTAAGACTTATCGAGCAGTAGACCCCAATGATACACTGATCCAAACTGCAAGAGGTTTAGGAATTTGTTTGGGTAACTGACAAAGAAACTTCAGACTCAGTTTTTCGGTGAATTTTGGCGATCGCCGGAAGCTAAAATTATAGGGGCGATCGCAATTCTTGAATTTGAAGCGATCGCCCCTAGATTAGAGGATATTGTAGAAACGTCAAATCTGGCACTGTCGTCTACAAACTTAGTTTGGGATCTCAATAAAAGTAGTTACCTCAGTCTTATGAACAACCAGTCACCTCCTCTCATCCAAACTTTAACTCCTGAAAGGTTTGCCGGGTTGAGTATGGACTTCATCGATGCAGGTTATACTGGGCTGCTAGTCAAAAATGGTAAAGTCGTGCGGACTCTTATCCCTGGCAGACATTTCAGTTTTGCGCTACCCTGGCTGGATAAGTGCAATTTAATTTTAGTCGATACTAAGCTACGAAACCTGAGCATTACTTCTCAAGGCGATTTTCTCTCAAAAGATCAATTTTTGCTCAATATCTCGCTCAATATAGTTTATCAAGTCATCGATCCGAGACGAGTAGCGATCGAATTATCAGACCCGATCGCTGCTTTAACCAGTGCAATCAAAGATAGTTTAGGTATGACTGTCGGTCAATTGGGGGTAGAGCGACTGGTTAACAACGGACGAGTATTAATTCGCGAATATCTACTCAATAATGCGGAAACTTCCTATACCCTCGGTTTTAGCCTGGAAGACGTGCGTGTCAGTGATATTAACTTCCCCAAAAGGCATTATTCGCCAAGTGGAGGGTTTAAGCGCCAGAGAAGAAGCCGAATATCAAGCGAGATTACAAGCGCAAGTAGCTCAAGCAGGTCGTCCAGCGATCGAACCTCCCGTACAGCAAGTTAACTTTATTCCCGGTCAATCTGCAAGCAGTGAAAAAGTTGTGCGGATCGAAGGTACAGCAAATCAAGCTTCTCTACCTTTACCCCAAGATACACCAGTATTAGCACCGACAGTATTAGCTGCAACCAGCGAGGATCTCGCATCTGTGATTCATCAAGCTTCGGGTAATGTAATCTCTATCCAAGCCAATCCTTTTACCATTGGTAGAGAACCCACTAGCAGCCTTGTCTTACCAGATCCCCAATCTGCCCGTCGTCACGCCCAAATTAAACAAATTACCCAAAATAACGGCGAAATTCGCTATCAGTTAATCGATATTGGTAGTTCTAACGGTACATTTGTAGACGAAGAAAAACTTACTGCTAATCAACCATTTTGGCTTAGTTCGGGTCAAGTTATTCGCATCGGTCATCAGAAATGGACTTTTGAACAAAAATAGCGACGCATTCCCCCACCTGCTCGCACGAGGTGGGGTGAGCTTCATAGCGTGATTAGTCGGGTTTTTTCCAACTCCATCCTGCGGACAGACAAAAAAAGAGGCGATCGCTGGGTAAAATCAAAAACAGGAGACAAGCAAAAGGAGTCATACTATCGCCATGCGAATGTTACATACAATGCTGCGCGTCGGTAACTTGGATGAGTCGCTGAAGTTCTACTGCGATGTACTCGGTATGAAGTTGCTACGTCAAAAAGATTATCCCGGTGGTGAATTTACTCTCGCTTTTGTCGGTTATGGCGACGAGTCCGACCATACGGTACTAGAATTAACTTACAACTGGGGTACGGATAGTTACGATCTCGGTAATGCTTACGGTCACATCGCGATCGGTGTAGATGATATTTACAATACTTGCGAACAAATTAGAAAACTTGGCGGTAAAGTAACTAGGGAACCAGGACCAATGAAACATGGTTCGACGGTGATTGCTTTTGTGGAAGATCCCAATGGTTACAAAATTGAGTTGATTCAGCTTGGTACTCAAGGTTTTGCTGAGAAAAAGGAAACCGCAGCTACAGCTAGCTGAACTACAAACAAACAATCTTAATTTTTTGGGTAGGAGTGAATCAAAGCTCCTACCCTTGTTAAAGCCAATTTTTCTCTTTAGTGGATAGAATGATCGAGCTTACAATTCTCGTATTTACTGTCATCGTCGGTTCAGCAATTTGTGCTGGTACGGAAGCCGCGTTATTTTCAATTTCGGCGTTGAAAGTACAGCAATTAGCGCAGTCGAAAGAAAAAAGGGCTTTAGCGCTACTATGGATTTGTGAGAATATGAATCGCGCGATCGTTACTATTGTCATTGTTAACAATTTTTTCAATATTCTGGGTAGTATTTTTATCGGTAAAATTGCTGCTGAAGTATTGGGAAATGCTTGGCTAGGTGTATTTTCTGGGGTTTTGACGTTCTTGATTGTTATTTTTAGCGAAATCATCCCCAAAACCATTGGCGATCGCTACACTGAACAAATATCTTTATGCGTAGCTATACCTGTGAAAAACCTCACTTTTCTCTTTATTCCTCTAGTCTGGATTTTGGAAAAAGTAACCCTACCTTTTACTTCCGAAGAACAGAAATTGACCGCCGATGAATCAGAAATTAAATTTTTAACCAAACTCGGTTTTCAACAAGGAGTTATTGAAGGCGACGAAGCGGAAATGATTAATCGCGTTTTTCGTTTAAATGACCTGAAAGCAAGCGATATCATGACTCCTAGAGTTACCACTACTTATTTATCGGGGGATGCAACTTTAGCTGAAGCTAAAGAAAAAATTATTGCTTCTACTCACACGCGAATGCTCATAATTGGCGAATCAATTGATAATGTTCTCGGAATAGCTTTAAAAGACGATTTACTCATCGCTATGCTAGAAGGAAAAAGCGACGAAAAAATAGTCAATCTCGCCCGTAAAGTTCACTTTGTACCCGAAACATTGCGAACAGATCGACTGCTAAAAGCCTTTCAATCTAGTCACGAACATCTCGCTGTCGTTTTAGATAAATACGGAGGAGTTGCCGGCGTAGTAACATTAGAAGACGTTATTGAAGTCCTAACTGGCGAAATTGTTGACGAAACAGATCGCACCGTAAATTTGCGGAAAATTGCCATACGAAATCGAACAAAATTGTTAACAGTTAAAGGTTTTGAAGCAAGTGTACCGGCAATTCAGGCTTAATATTTACCTGAATGACTTAGCCCCTGGGTGCGAACTACTTTTTTAGCTAAAAATTACCTAACTATTGGTAGATCCATTCTGGAGAAAAATCTTCTAAAATCCTAATTCAGTTAGCAACTAAAAACTTTTATGCCAACAGTTACTAAACCTACAAATAAACCAGCCTGGGCGCAAGCAATTCTCTCACCACCCCAAGAATTTCCTCTTACTCGTTTGGAAGTATTGTCAGGCAAAATTCCCTCGGGAATAAGAGGTTCATTATATCGAAATGGTCCAGCAAACTTAGAACGAGGCGGTGAGAAAGTTGGACATTGGTTTGATGGTGATGGTGCAATTTTAGCCGTACATTTTAACGAAGAGGAAGTAACAGCAACTTATCGCTATGTGCAAACCAAAGGCTACCTTAAAGAAAGTGAGGAAAATCGATATATCTACCCTAACTATGGCATGACGGCGGCAGGTCCGTTTTGGAATAATTGGCTTAAACCTGTTAAAAATACTGCTAATATTTCCGTGTTACCATTGCCGACAAAATTGTTAGCTTTGTGGGAAGGTGGCAATCCTTACGCCCTCGATCTAGATGATTTAACAACTTTTGGAGTAGATTCTTTATCAAAATTAACATCAAGGGAACCTTTTTCTGCCCATCCCAAAATAGACCCCAATACAGGCGAAATTTTTAACTTTGGTGTCACGCCAGGACGCAATGCTAAACTCAATATTTATAAAAGCGATCCTACAGGCAAGATTGTCCAAAAAAATACAATTGAATTAGATGGTACGCCTTTAATTCATGAGTGTGTTTTTGTCGGTCAGTATTTAATCTTTTTCGTTTCACCAGTGCGCTTAAATTTTGTTTCTATTCTTTTGGGTATTAGTAGTTATAGCGATTCGTTAACTTGGAAACCAGAGTTAGGAACAGAGGTTTTAGTAGTTAATCTTGAAAATCTTTCTTTAAAAAGTCGCAGTCAAACAGATGCTTGGTATCAGTGGCATTTTGCTAATGGTTATGTGGATAATGAGGGATTTGTAGTTACTGAAATTGTCCAATATCCCGATTTCAAAACTAATCAGTATTTGCAAGAAGTTGCTAGCGGTCAAACGAAAACTTTTGCTCAAGGAACTCTCTGGCAAATTCGTCTCGATCCCCAATCTGGTAAAGTAGTTTCGAGGGAACAATTGTTAGACCGTAGTTGCGAATTTCCGATAGTAAAAGCGTCTCAAGTAGGCAAACCTTGGCGCTATACTTATTTATCTGTCTATCGGGATGGAGTGGATATTAGTAAGGAATTGTTGGGCGCGATCGCGCGTTTTGACCATAAAACTAATCATTTGTCAATAGCCGATTCCGGAAAAAAT
Source organism: Oscillatoria salina IIICB1 (assembly GCF_020144665.1). Taxonomy (NCBI): domain Bacteria; kingdom Bacillati; phylum Cyanobacteriota; class Cyanophyceae; order Oscillatoriales; family Oscillatoriaceae; genus Oscillatoria; species Oscillatoria salina. The sequence goes on from NZ_JAAHBQ010000021.1 coordinate 39,338, forward strand.
CGCTATCCTTCCGAACCAATTTACGTGCCAGACTGGGATAATTCCGAACTAGGTTGGCTACTAACAGTAGTTTACGATGGCAATACTAATACTAGCGAAGTTTGGATTTACGACAGCGACAGATTAGAAAATGAACCTGTCTGTCGCCTCGGATTACCAAGCGTTATTCCGCCCACTTTTCATGGTGCGTGGAAACCAGCTTAAAAATTAGTTGATTAATCTTTTTTGCTACCGCCAACTTCAACCAGTTGGCACACTTTTTTTGGTGTTTGTGACTGTTTTTTCCGATTTTTCAGTTGAAAAACTGTTAGCCACGCACCCAGAATTAATAAACCCAATCCAGGTGAAAATTCAAAGGGAACCGCAGCCGCAGTCGTCACCGAAGCCGACCTAAAAGTAAATACACCATCTTCTTGACCTGTATTATCAGCAAAAGCAATAAAGTTAGGAATTTGATAGGGATTAAATATCAACGGAGGTTGGCTAGTTGCTGGGTTAAAAACATATTGACGCAACGCACCAGTTATAATTGGCGAACCTCCACCGAAAAGCGTGTAATTACCACTGCTAACTCTGATTTCATAGTTGGTGTTTGAGGTAGTATCAAATGCAGCGTTTTCTCCACGAGTGAAGTTAGCATTCTGACCGAAAATTAAACCGTTTTCAAAAGCTATTTCAATGGCTTGGTTGCCTGCACCAGTCACGAGTACACTAAAAGCAGCGCGATCGTTACTATTGCTAGTAGTAGAATCGAGAGAAGCATTGAAAAAGAGACTATAGCCTACAGTATCATCCAGAGTGGGAAATGAGGGATTAACAAATGTGCTGGTCGCAGGATTATAGTTGCTGTAGCCAGAGTATTCAGCACTATTAGCATCAGTGTCTACTTGTACTCCTCCAGAGACAAGATTTTCGCTGATTATTGTCGGAGAACCATTTGACTGAATAGCACCTGGAATAAGCTCTCCTTGACTCAGGGGTGCAGTTCCTAACGAACCATCATAAAGAGTAATTGATGCAGCCTGGGCGCTACCCGCTCCGAAAAATAAAGATAAACTGACAGTAATTAAACTCAGTGTCTTTTTCACCGTTTGCGATCTCCGATTTAATTTGTTTAAGTTTGGCAAATATTTAATGCTTTGGAAAGTGTTGTCTCCAATATTCGTACCAAGATAGGTAAGCTGTTTCTAGCATTCGATAACTAGACTCAGCAGATTCACTATTAAGAGGGGTAGATAAATGCGTCCACAAACAACGGCGATCGCGTAAACTTTCTTGTCCTAATAACCAAGGAAGCAACCGCTCTATTTTTAAATCATAAGTGCGACGATTTGCCATAAATTGTTGAATTTGGACGGTACTACTTCCTCTGGGATTAATACAGGAGAGTAGATGAGCGCGATCGTCATATTCAAAAAGCAGATAGTGACCAATTGTGGTTTTTTTCTGCTGCTTGAAGGGTAACTTCCTCATTTTTACAGCTAATTCCGGATGTAGTTTGAGATAAGTGCGATCGCTGCCTAAAGTTCCTACTACATAGCGCATTTCAATTTGTAATTTACGCTCATCTTGTTGATATTGATATTTTCTCCCCGCTAAGACGGCTTCATAAGCTTTTTTATCTCTATCAATTGGTTCATCTAAAGGGAAATTTTCTACTTCTACCCATCCCGGAAATGGCACTTTTTCTGGAAACTCATAATGTCTCACTTGTCGGTTGCCAGCAGCAGGAATTACTAGCAAAGAAATTATAGTCAAGGAAACGCTAAAAAAGCTAGTAGCTAAAAGCACTTGTCGATATTTTTGCCAGTTTTTCATAGCTGTTCTACTTCCCTCGCTTTTGCGTTATTTCTCGAATTTTGTTGCAGTAAATACTGGCAAACCAGCCCAAAAAGCACAATGGAAATAGTAGAAAATATTGACGCACCTTGATGACCATGCCAATAGGCAAAAGCTTGCTCGTTAGAAACTACTAGCGCCATAATTCCTACTCTGATAACCCCAGAAAAAAAGCCAATTCCCAGACCAGCTAAAACAAGCAGAATTTTCGGTAATTTCTTAGTAGGAAAAACCAAAAGAAAAACTATTGTCAGCTTTAAAAGTAAAATCATCGATGCCGTTCCGGTACAAGGATGAAATACTTCTACAGCACCGTTGGGGAGAATAAGTTTGACTCCGTTTCTTACTACGTCAAACCCTAAGTACCACAGCAGAAAACTAGCATTTTGTGCTGTTAAAAGGCTAAGGGGAAAATTTTCATTTATTTTACTTTCGAGATAAAGATCTGGTAAGCAAAGAAGCAATACTAAAATAAATTCTCGCCAGTATTGCTTTAATCCCCGAAATCCAGAAGCTAACAAGCCTAAACTCAGACTTAAAAAAAGGGGAATTATCTTTAAAAAAGAAGATTCAAACCAAAATAAATTTAGACTTTTGACGAGCATCAATACGAGAATAATTGAACCTAGAAAACTAGAGAAAATATCGCTGTCTAGGTTTAGTTTATCTCTTTTACGCCAAAGTAATGAAAGGATTGCTGCCCAGAATAAAACTGAAACGATCGCGCGATCAATATCGCTAACTACTTTCCAACTTAAAATGAGATGAAGCACTGCTAAAGCAACGGCAAGTCCTCCTAAATATAATTGAGAATTTTGTAATTCTTTCAGCCAAATAATTGAGTTGATTTTCATAAACAAATTATTCGTAGTTTCTCACTCGTACCCAACGGGTTAGATGCCACATCCAGATAAATAAAAATCCGGAGACTAAAGCTCCTAGATTCCATTTCACAGAGTTTTTAATCAAAGTTAGTTTCTGATTCTTTTTGGTATTTTGTCCTTGCTGTTCTAGACTTTTTTGATTATTTTCTAATTGCGTTAGCAATTGCTGTTTAAATTCTTTAGTATTATCTATTTGTGGTGTTGCACCTTGTTGATTGAGGGAGGCTATAAAGTTTTGTAGTTGTGCGTCGGTTGCTCCTTCAATCTGCGTTTGTAACTGTTCTAACTGCTGGTTTTGTTGGCTGAGTCGATCGTCTATTTGTCTATTGTTAGCTCGATTTATCCGAAAAGTATTGCCGATCCCTAAAGGGATTATTAACAAATATAATATACCAATCAATAAGCTCATCCAAGATAAAAATCTGAGCAAATAAATTTGTTTTTTTTCAATGATTTCACCCGAAATACGGTAAAATATAAATAGTAAAGCTAGCAAAGGAACGGGTACTCTTTCCACTAGCTGCCCGATAGTTTGAAATTCCCAAACTGGATTTTTCAATTGTGGTGGGAAAATAATTTGCACGAAGTCGAATAAGCTTAATAGTAATAAACCGTAGCCCACTAAGTGCATAATTGAAGCCGATCTTTGGGTAACTATTTCGGAGATCAGCAGCGATTGTTTTTTCTTACGGGGATTAGGTTGATTTTTTTTCGGTGAAGTTTTTGCTTTACCTGCTGCTAAAGCTTGGGGAGACTGCTCTGTTTCTTGGTTAAGTTGATTTTGTTCGTTCATATTTTCTAGCGATAATTATTTTTCTCTAGCATACAGATATTTTCTGTATTTAGCTAGTTGCCAAAAATATAATTTTATGATATTTTAAACAAGAAATAATTGAGAACAATCAAACAGAATAAGTGTTAAACTTTACCTAAATATTTTGTTGGGTAATTATTGTCCTAGGAAAGAATTTACCCGAATTGAGGAAAAGTTCGTACTGCGAGGTTGTCTCACTCAAACACTTCCTTTTTCCTTGGTACTCCTAGTTAACTTGCTTACCCCCAAAGAACCCGATATTTACTTCATTCAAGTTTGTGAAAACAGTTTCCGGAACTGCAACTGCCCCAAATACCTCGGCTAAATACTTATAATTGAGAAAGATTGCAAACCTATCTCGGATTTTCCTCGTAACAGATCGTGAAAACTAATTCTCGTCGCTATCACATTACTACTTTCGGCTGTCAGATGAATAAAGCTGACTCCGAACGCATGGCTGGTATCTTAGAAGATATGGGCTGGCAATGGTCAGAAGACCCTAATCAAGCTGACGTAGTTCTCTATAATACCTGTACGATCCGGGATAATGCGGAGCAAAAAGTTTATTCTTATTTAGGAAAACAAGCAAAGCGCAAACACGAACAACCGGATCTCACTTTAATTGTTGCTGGTTGCGTAGCCCAGCAGGAAGGCGAACAATTGCTGCGTCGCGTGCCAGAATTAGATTTGGTAATGGGTCCCCAACACGCAAATCGCTTGCAAGATTTATTGGAACAAGTATTTGCTGGGAATCAAATTGTGGCTACCGAACCAATTCATATTGTTGAAGATATTACTAAACCGCGTCGTGACAGTAAAGTGACAGCTTGGGTAAATGTAATTTACGGTTGTAACGAACGCTGTACTTATTGTGTGGTTCCTAATGTACGCGGAACAGAACAATCTCGCACTCCTGAAGCAATTCGTACAGAAATAGAAGAGTTAGGAAGACAAGGTTATAAAGAAATAACTTTGTTGGGACAAAATATTGACGCTTACGGTAGAGATTTACCTGGTACTACTGAGTCAGGAAGACACCAACATACTCTGACAGATTTACTTTATTTTGTGCATGATGTACCGGGAATTGAACGCATTCGCTTTGCGACCAGTCACCCGCGTTATTTTACCGAAAGATTGATTCGCGCTTGCTACGAATTACCAAAAGTTTGCGAACATTTCCACATTCCTTTTCAGTCGGGAGATAACGAAGTTCTTAAAGCAATGGCGCGAGGTTATACGCAAGAAAAATATCGGCGAATTATTGATAAAATTCGCGAATATATGCCCGATGCAGCAATTAGTGCTGATGCAATTGTTGGTTTTCCTGGGGAGACTGAAGCCCAGTTTGAGAATACCTTAAAATTAGTTGCCGATCTTGGTTTCGATCGGTTGAATACTGCGGCTTATTCTCCTCGTCCCGGTACACCTGCGGCGCTATGGGAAAATCAACTTAGCGAAGAAGTAAAAAGCGATCGCCTCCAACGTCTTAACCATCTCGTCGCTGTCAAAGCCGCCACGCGATCGCAGCGTTATGCTGGCAGAATTGAAGAAATATTGGTAGAAGACCAAAATCCCAAAGATACCTCCCAAGTTATGGGACGTACTCGTACCAATCATTTGACGTTCTTTCCCGGTAACATTGACGAACTCAAAGGTAAACTAATTCAGGTGAAAATTACTGAAGTACGTGCTTTTAGCTTGACAGGAGAGCCAGTTTATGCTCCAGTTTTAGCTTAAAGTTAGTAGTCAGCGCTGAAGCGCTGACTAGCAATTTTTTCTTTTCGGTAGCGATCGCTATTATCTCAAATCAATTACCTTTTTGCAGTTGAGTTTTGAGCTGAGAAAATCCCCCAGCAACCCCTAGCAACAACATTCCTAAAATTAGAGATGGTTCGGGAACAGATTTTGTTCTTGGCTTTTGCGAGTAGGAAGTTATTGTTAATGAGGAAAATTGTCCATCAAAAATATTTAAAACACCAATTTCTCCATCGTAAGACGAGGGAATTCCTTCGCAAACAGTTGTTAAACAACTTAAAGGCGAAGCAATATTACTAATACTAAAAACCCCGTTATTTCCGTCTTTATCAATTTGGAATAAAAAATTTATTTCTGGATCTAATTCATCACCACCAAAATTTTTCAAGATTGCGAAACTTCCTGTTGAAGTAAATAAATCTCTATCAAGAAATAACTCAAAAGAAAAAGTATCTAAAAATGTTGATGTACCACCGAATTTAACAGCCTCTTCATATTCATCCTCATCAATAGCATAGCTTCCCGAAAAGCTTCCCTGTTCGTAGGTTCCTTCAAAATCAAAAGTAATCGCCAAAACTGGTTGAGTAACCATACTTCCCAAGCTAACTAAAGCGGTTCCAACCAAACCTGCGGTAATATTTCTTAAAATTTTCATCAGTATTTCCACTTATTTTTGAAATAAATTTATTATATATCTGGCTTTGGCACCTGAATATCACCTAAGTAGATACCGAACAAATCTTTATCTCATCTTTAAATTATTAAGAAAAGTGAAACAAAAGCAACTGAGCTAAAATATTCTCTAGAAATAGGATTGAGTCAAATAGCAGCAAAATCCTCAGCGTTTTGATGAAGATTTGATGAAGCTGTTTCTTTCAGTTCTTAATTAAATTAAATATTTAGTTCAACTTGAAAAGTAGTTTTTAGATAAACAAAAGTAACAGTCACTATCTCAACGAAGAGAAAAACTAAGTTACGCGACCAGTAGTTTATGCTACCCTAGCGGCATTGAGGAGTGGACGAGGTAAAAAAATGACGAAAAAGTTGGTAGGATTGTTGTTTGGGGGACGTTCTGGGGAACATGAAGTTTCGATAAGTTCCGCACGCGCGATCGCCGCAGCCCTGCAAGCAGACACAAATCAGACAAAATACGAACTACTGCCAGTTTACATCCAAAAAGACGGCATTTGGCAAGCCGGGGAAGTTGCTCAACAAGTCTTAGACACAGGAAAACCCTTGCAAGGGGAAACCGAGAAACAACAACTTTGGCAATTTCCCTCGCAAGTAACCCAAATAGACGTTTGGTTTCCGATTTTACACGGTCCAAACGGCGAAGATGGCACAATTCAAGGATTGTTGAGTTTAATGCAAGTTCCCTTCGTGGGTAGCGGCGTGTTAGGTTCGGCTGTGGGAATGGATAAAATTGCCATGAAAACTGCCTTCGCCCAAGCAGGACTGCCCCAAGTAAAATATATGGTAGTTAATCGTTCTCAAATTTGGTCGAGTCCCTGCGTTTTTCCCAAACTTTGCGACGAAATTGAAGCTACGTTAGACTATCCTTGCTTTATTAAACCAGCTAACCTCGGCTCATCGGTAGGAATAACAAAAGTTACCTCGCGTAGCCAATTAGAAACTGCTCTCGATAGCGCTGCTAGCTACGATCGCCGTATTATTATCGAAGCGGGAGTTGTCGCGAGAGAAGTCGAATGTGCAGTTTTAGGTAACGATAACCCCAAAGCTTCAGTTATTGGCGAAATTACCTACAATAGCGATTTTTACGACTACGAAACTAAATATACTGAAGGACTCGCCCAATTACTAATTCCAGCACCAATACCAGAAAATATTGCCACACAAATTCGGGAAATATCTTTAGCTGCTTTCGCTGCCATTGACGCTGCGGGACTTTCTAGAGTAGACTTTTTCTATGTAGAAGAAACTGGCGAACTTTTGCTGAACGAAATTAATACTTTACCTGGTTTTACTGCTACCAGTATGTATCCTCGTCTTTGGCAATCATCGGGGGTAGAATTTCCTCAATTAGTCGATCGCTTAATTCAGTTTGCTTTAGAAAGATAGGGCTTTAATTATTAAGTAAACGCAGCGCTCTGTGTAGCTTCATTCTTGATTTTAGACTTTAGATTTTTCAAGCCAAAATCTAAAGTTCTAAAGTCTAAACGATCGCTGTTTTGTGGGCAGAAGTAGATCGGCTACCGCCGTAGGAGATATTTCAATCTGGTAAGCCATATTTTTCCCGAAGTTCAGTAAACGCTTGCTTCAGAGGTATCCCTTTCCCTTGCTCAAATTCTTCAATACTTTTGTTGAAACTCCGAGAGAGGATAAATTTCACTCAGACTGAGCATAATATTTTCAAAAAATTATTAGATAATTTCATGCTAACAGTTAGAAATTGTTTTGTCTATTTGGCGATTATCATGAGGATGTCTACGATACCCTCTCGCTGAGGTATCGCCTTTTTTCATGATTGCTTAAAGGCGATCGCGTATTGATTAAGTTTGATTTGAATAATTCTTTTCAAGTAATTAAAAAAGGAAAATGAAATTAATTTTCTGGTTTCTCGTATTAATTGCTTCTGTAGGGGCAGCACATTGGGGTTCCGATCAATTAGCAGATCCCTTGCAAAAATTGCGGCGAAGGTGGGGCTTGACAGAAGCGGCGGGTGCTGCATTTGTGGCTTTAGCTACAGCTAGTCCAGAAATAGGGACAAATACGGCGAGTGCTATCCAAGGTTTGTCAGATATTGGATTAGGAAATTTACTTGGTTCTAATATTATTTCAGTTCCAGCGATCGTAACTGTAGCTTATATCGCCTCGCAAAAATATCAAGGACGAGGAATACCTTTACGCATCAAACCCGAAGCCTTGACGATCCAAGCAATCCCTTATTTAATAATTATCGCGATCGCCGCTATCTTGACTTTACCCGCACCTTGGCGAGGTTTACAACCCATTGATGGTTGGATCATGCTCGCAGCTTATTTAGTTTACCTCGCTCAGGCAATTATCCGTCAGCGACAAAGCGCTCAAGAAGTTAATTGGCAGCGAAAAGAGATTTTGGTAGCTTTTTTAGGTGTATTGGTATTAGCTGCGGGTGCTTATTTAATCGTCACTGCTACCGAGCAAATTGTGACTATTTTAGGCATTTCCGAGCTAATTGGCGGATTGTTGATCGCTTCCACTTTAAGTATCGCCCCAGAAGTTTTTGCGACTTGGAATGTGGCGAAAAGCGGACAGATAACAGCAGCAACCACAAGCGTGATTGCTGACAATACCGCAACGATGACCCTAGCTTTTTTCCCTTTAGCACTAGTAACGTTACCCATCGAAAATTTACTCTTATTTTCAGTTAATTTAACTTTTGTGGGCTTGCTAGCAGTAGTTTATGCAGGATTTATTTATTGGGGAAGCGAGAAAAACAGTTTTGAACTTTGGGAAGTGCTGGTACTGAATGGTATTTATGTCGCTTATCTGTGTATTATCTTATTTGGAGTTTTGCGAGTTTTTGGTTAGTTGTTACTGTTTGTAAATTAAAAGGAGATCGCCTTGGAACGGACATTTATTATGATTAAGCCTGACGGCGTACAGCGCAACCTAGTTGGTGAGGTAATCAAGCGTCTGGAAGCAAAAGGCTTTACTTTAGTAGGTTTAAAAATGATGTCAGTCTCCCACGAACTGGCGGAGAAACACTACGATGTCCACAAAGAAAGACCTTTTTTCAAAGGTTTAGTGGAATTTATCACCTCCGGTCCAGTAGTTGCTACCGTCTGGGAGGGAGAGGGAGTTGTTGCTTCATCGCGAAAAATCATTGGTGCAACCAACCCCCTTGCGGCTGAACCAGGAACTATTCGCGGCGACTATGGTATTAGCATAGGTCGGAACCTGATCCACGGAAGCGATGCAATTGAAACCGCACAGCGAGAAATTGACCTTTGGTTTAAAGATGAAGAACTGGTGAGTTGGGAACCAAGTATAAAATCCTGGCTCTACGAAGAAAACTAGTCACGATTTGCCAGTACCCGCAATTATCCCTGGAAATTTGGGAACAATTACGATCGCGGGTATTGGTTACGACTGAGAGAAAAAAGAGATTTAAGCGATCGCTCCCCAATTTATTCTTCAGTTTGAGGAGAAGATTTGGCTTCAGTTCGTTGAGAGAAACCCCAGATAAAGACAGCCGCGATCGCCACAATCATCACCCATTCGGGAGGAACAAAATCTGGTTTAAGTGCTTTGAGCAAAAGTCTGATCCCCACAAATCCCACAGTGATGTAACCAGCATCTTCTAAGTGAGTATATTCATCGAGCCAGCGAATAAACAATCCCGCCAAAAATCTCAAAGCGATCACCCCCATAGTGCCACCAGCAATAATTAACCAAGTTTGATCGGAAACCGCGATCGCTGTAGTCACACTATCGAGAGAAAAAGCTAAATCCGTAATTGCGATAATCGGAATTGCTTGCCAAAGCGTTGAAAACTGGCTTCCTTTACGATTGTGGTCTTCATCTTCTGGAGAGCTAAAGTAATTAAAAACTAGCCAAAGTAAATAAGCAGCCCCCGCCACCTCAAACTGCCAGAACTGAACTACCCAGGTGGCAGTAATAATCAAAGCGATCCGCAGCACATAAGCTGCTACTAAGCCAAAATTGAGGGCGCTACGCTGAAGTTTAGGGTCTTCTAGTCCTTGGGCAATAGATGCCAAAGCAACTGCATTGTCTGCTGATAATACTGCTTCTAGCAGGACGAGGATCAGCAAAATTAACGGAGTGTGAAATCCGATTTCCAAAGGAATGTCGAGAGCGTGGTCTAGCATTAATGGTGTTTTAACGGCAAGGGCAGTACATGGCAAAAAAAAAGCTTATTTAGCTCCTACTATTACTCAGCTTAACGGTTTGAGTCAGACTAATCAAAAATTTTGTCCTTTAGGGGATTGGGGAGGAGGGGATTGGGTTCAGTTATCAGTAAACAGTGAAAAGTTTATTCGCTAATTGCTTGTTGTCTCCAATCTCTACTGCTAAGTGCTAACTGTTCGCTGTTCGCTGAAAACCCTAATCCCCAATAACTGGTATTTATATTGAGTATTGTTACGATTCGTTTCATCTAAGCTTTACAATCGCCCATACTTATCTAAAATCCTGAGAAAATCTTCGGGTAAGAATCTCAGCAAAATAGGAGTTTATCTAATATGGGTATATCTGACACTCAAGTTCTGGTTGCTTTAGTTATTGCGCTAATCCCCGGTATTCTTGCTTTCCGCTTATCAACAGAACTCTATAAGTAGATTAAGCGAGAAAGGAGTCTTAGATAGCTTGAGTGAGGCTACTAAAGCACTCCCAGAACTGTGTAATCGAGGTATAGACAAAATAGTACCCAAGGAATTTGGGGAAAAGAAATTAGCTGTCAAGTCAAGCTGTCAGGGGCATTTTACCTAGATAAGTGGCATAGGGCAGCAAGATCCAATCGCGAGATTAGAAGCCACCACTATACAGCCTAAGCAGTTAGTGGTGGCAGTAATCACGACAAAACCAAGACAGTCTGCCCTTCTTAGCTTTGAGTAATTAGGGTAGACTGTTTTTTGTGAGTTAAAAGAGAGTGAAAGGTGAAAAAGAAAGCCACAAAATTACTTTTTTCGCTAATTTCCCGATTATTTTCGTCAATTACTGTACATTGTCTGATAACATCAATTTGCCTGTTATACTTGCTATTCGGCGATCGCCGAACCCGGATTTTGGCTGCCAACTAGCAAACTGCAAATGAAAAAGGTATCGTAGGTTAGGCAACTCACCGATCTCTAGACACCAAGAGAAGATAGCAAGATGCTATTGATAGTCATGGCGTTTGCTAGCTACTGTTGACCATATTTTTCTTGTTCGGGCGGCAAATTGCTGCTTTTACCACATGGTTACCTCATAATGAACGCACTTCAAACTACAAGACCTTTAGAAGAACCTCGTCGTCGAACTACCCGCCGACCTCGACATCGTCGCCGTTACTCTCAGGGCGCGGTTGTCGCGGAAATTACCGTGAAAATACTGGTCAATGGGGTATTATCAGCAGCAGCGATCGCGGCTTTGCTGAAACTTTTACCTTACCATCTCTCTCAACAAGCTAAACTACGCGAGGTTCGTACTGAAGTGAAGCGTACCGAACAGCGAGTTAATGAGTTACGCGATCGCTTTAGTTATAGTTTCGATCCTCATCAAACGCAAAATATTATGCAGGAGCAAACAGGGCGAGTTCAGCCGAATCAACTTCGCGTTGTTTGGTTAGAGAAGAAAACTGATTAGTTTTTTTAACCTTATTGGATGGGTTTGAGTAACTCATTTAACCAGTTTTGTACTCGCTGTGAGTGCAAAACTGAGCCTCGATCGTTTTGAAGCAGGGAAAGGGCGTGTTGATAATCGGCGATCGCGCAGTTCCAATCTCCTCGCAAATGATAAGTACGTCCTCTTTCGGTATAAATGCGTCCTTGATAGCGCTGTCCTAACATTAAGGCGAGATCGAGGTTTTCGAGGGCGAGATCGTATATCCCCAGTTCGCGCCAAGCGATCGCTAGATTGATCCGGGCGCGGAGATTAGCTGGATTATAATCTAAAGCTTGGTCATAATCGGCGATCGCCGCAGCTAAATCGCCTACTGCTGCATAGTAATTAGCTCGGTTATTATAAGCACTATCAAGTCGGGGATCGATTTCTATGGCTTGGTTATAATCTGCTAAGGCTTGCAAAAATTGATGATTTTTAAAATGCAGCAATCCTCGGTTATTATAGTGAGCGGCATTTTGCGGCTGGCGAGCAATCAGTTGAGAAAGAGTTGCGATCGCTTCGGCGTATTTACCCTGTTCCACTTGTTCTCGCACCTTAGCTTGTAAATCTGACTCTGATTGCTGTTGATTCTGGACAAATGTGGCTTGGATCGGATATAAACGTTTGATAAGTGCGTTATACAACTTGTTTCCCGGTACCAAGTAGCCATTGACCTGCTGGTGTTGATCTAATAAAATTTTAGCGTTCATAGTATCCTAAATAATCGATCTAGTCTTCTTATCTACTCTCAGGCTAATAGGTTGTTTTTTTGGGATTATGCAAGTTGTGTCAGAGTAGAATTTGTCCTGAATAACACAGATTCTCTCGCTTTTTCGGCAACCTTCAATAACCAAGAACGATCGCGCCAAATTGGCGTTTCGGCAATAGCAGCCTCGATCCCTTGCTGACAAAAAACTACAGCGATCTCGGTGACGTTTTCGGAATTGTCACCTCTTTGTGGCTAGCCAGAGGATCGCGATCGTTGGTAAAATTCACCCAGTATCGAAATTTATCGTCCTATGGCAACAGCAACTTTGTTTCCTAATGCACCAGACGTTTCCGCCGATGATTACTGCATCTTTGGTTTAGCTACTTGCTTCCTCCGCGATGAGGGAGAAATAACCGAAGTTCAAGTTATCGAACCGATCCCTTCAGCCGCTTTGGAAGCGATTCTTAAAGGTATTCCTACTTCTTACAAGTTCGCTTGTGCAAAACCAATAGGCGAGTTTTTTGCTGATGAAAATTTGCAAAAGCCTGCTGAATTTCCTCCATCAGCCCAATTTAGCGATAATTTTACTGAGCGAGTTGTCGCCGCAGCACGTAGCTATAAACATCGTCCAGAAGCGCAAAAACATCTTCCTTTGGGTACAACTAAGGACGATTTTAACTATTCTCTTGAGCGCAAGCGAGTTCTCAATAATGTTAACATCGTTAGCACTGAAGACAATGTTAAACAGCACGCCTACACTCATCAAGTTCTCTAGATTTTAGCTTACTATGTTAAAACTTTATGGTGGTTCCCGGAGTCGGGCATCAATCGTTCAATGGTATCTGGAAGAAATTAATGTTCCTTACGAATATGTGTTGCTGGATATGCAAGCAGGGGAACATCGGCAACCGGAATTTTTGGCAATCAATCCTTTTGGGAAAGTGCCAGCAATTGTTGAAGGGGATTTTAAGCTTTGGGAGTCGGGAGCAATTTTGCTTTATCTGGCGGAAAAATATGGCAAAATGCCTGATTCTCTCGAACAAAAAGCGGAAATTACCCAATGGGTATTATTTGCTAATGCAACTCTGGGGGTGGGAATTTTTGTCGAAGCCAACCGGGAACGGGAAATGCCGAAACTGATGAGTGCATTAAACCATATTTTTGAGCAGAAACCGTTTGTGCTGGGAGAAGAGTTTACTGTCGCTGATGTGGCTGTGGGTTCTTATTTAGCTTATATCCCGATGATGCTGCAATTAGATTTGAGCGATTATCCCGCAGTCATGGATTACATTAAGCGTATCACCCAGCGAGATCCTTTTCAAAAAGCTATTGGTAGCAGATAACTGAAAAATTGTCAAGACTTTTGGGTGGTTAATGAGTAATAATTCTTAACCAAGAAGACGGAAAAAGCATCCTTTTTTAAGGATGCCTTTTTGTCTTTTAAATTTAATCTTAACGGAACCCAACTGCGGCTTGCCAAACGAAGGCTAGCAACAGAAAGAATAAAGGAATGAGTGGTAAAACATCCACAAGCGGGTCAAAAATTTGGTAAGCTTCGGGAAGTTTGGCTAAAAGCAGTGCTGCTTCCATGAATTTATGTTCCTTTCCAACACAGTTTTCTGAATTTATGATAAAAATTTTAACATGAAGCGGTTTCGAGCCAATGACCGAACTCAGAAACAAAGCGATCGCCTAAAATTGCTGCTCGAATTTCCACAGTAAAGCGAATCAATTCTGTAATGTTGTGAAGAGAAAGTAAAATATAACCAAGCATTTCGCGCGATCGCACCAAATGATTTAAGTAAGCGCGAGTAAAATGTTGGCAAGCATAACAAGTACAACTTTCATCTAAAGGTTGAAAATCTTCGCGAAACCGAGCATTTTTCAGATTCCAACGTTCTCCTCGCACCAAAGCCGTACCATGTCGTCCTAAACGAGTAGGGATCACGCAATCAAACATATCCACACCCGCAGCGATCGCCTGCGCCATTTCGCGATAAGTACCCACTCCCATTAAATATCTCGGCTTATCTTGAGGCAAATAAGGCGCAGTTGCTCTGACAATATTATTAATCAACTCTGGAGGTTCCCCCACACTCACCCCACCGATCGCATAACCAGGAAGGTCAAATTCTGCCAAAGACTTCGCCGCAGCGATACGCAACTCTGGATACACACCACCTTGAACGATACCAAACAAAGCTTGCTCTTGAGGGCGCTGGTGAGCCTTAATACAGCGCTCCAACCAACGATAAGTACGTTCGGTAGCGACGATTACCTCTTCCTCAGTCGCCGGATAAGGAGGACATTCATCAAAAGCCATAATAATATCCGCACCGAGAGCATTTTGAATCGCGATCGATCGCTCTGGTGTAAAATCAATAATTCTCCCATCCCTTGGCGAGCGAAAAGTTACACCTGCATCCGTAATTTGCCGCAACTCGCTCAGACTAAATACTTGAAAGCCACCCGAATCAGTCAAAATCGGACTATTCCAACCCATAAAGCGATGCAACCCACCTGCGGCTTCAATAATCGCCTCTCCAGGTTGCAAATGCAGATGATAAGTATTTGCCAAGATTGTTTGCGCCCCTGCCGCTTTTAACTGGGCTGGCGTCACACCCTTAACTGTACCCACAGTTCCCACAGGCATAAACCGAGGAGTTTCCATAATTCCATGAGGAGTATGAAAAACACCCACTCTTGCCCGAGTGCGACTGCAACAGCTTTGAGATTGAAAAGAAAATCCCACTTGTAAATTACTCAGTACAAAAAAAATAAGATAACAAAATAAGTAGTTAAAAATCAATAAAAATATGAGACTCTAGGAGAGAAATTAGCTTCAAGTTCCTAATCTCTGCCCTAGAGTGATTTTCGTCCGGGTATTCGATGACTAGACAAGACAAGATAACTTTTAAAATGGGCAATCATCCTCATCTATTTGTACGTCCCACTTAGCAGAAAGAACTTGCGTTACCATCGCTTCAAGTTCAGCCGCATCCAAATTTTGCGTTCTGGAGTCTTGTAAAGGATTTAGACAAGGAGTGAGTCGAAGCTGACGATTATCTTGTACTAACTCCAAATAAGTTTCTTTTTCTGAAGACTGACACAGATGTAAGTAATCAAAACTTTGGACGTTGATATAGAGAGAATAATTAGCAATTAAGGTAGATTGTTGAGAGTCAGAAAAGACTTCTAAAATGCAACCCTCACCTTCATTTACTATCTTGCCATCAAGAAAATGAACGTAACGAACCCTACCTAAATTAGTTAACAAGCGTCGCATATCGTCTTTATTGACGATAATGCCAGTTTCGATGATGCAGGGTGCAGGTAGTTGGTGGGAAAACTTGTCGTAACTCATAGAAAAAAGCTATTTGTGGGAACTGGGCTTAGATTGCCATAAAATGAGCAAAAAAGATAGATAGCTCAGACCCTCAATTTTTTTTTGAGGGCTAGCATAAAAATCTTACCGCGATCGCTGGTAAGCTACAAAAGTTAGGTTTAACTTTTGCACTTAGCAGCAAATAAGGTACAAATCCTGCTGTTAATTACAGTAGGCTACGACACAATCTTAGCCTAAGTTTTCTGCACTGTTACCCGAAAATTTGCTTATTTAATTGAGATGAGGGAATTTCAGCTTCACCAAATAAAAGAATTAGTCGAAAGATGGACGCGATCGCTGTTGGGAGCGGTTATTTTTTACACTGTTATTCCTCTACCTCAAACTTGGCAAATGGATTTTACGCGGGTTGCACGTTGGGCTACTGGGATTGGTTTACTGTTAGGAGGATTATTGGGTTTACTCGAGTGGAGTTTACAGTGGCTGGGAATGCCGATTTTAACTCGTAGTGCTGTAGTCGTGGCAGTTTGGCTGGGTTTGACGGGAGGATTGCATTTAGATGGTGCGATGGATACCGCCGATGGTTTAGCTGTGTTAGATAAACAGCGACGTTTGGAGGTGATGCAGGATAGTGCGGCTGGTGCTTTTGGCGCGATCGCGGCGGTATTATTATTGTTGCTGAAAACTGTGGCTTTGAGCGATCTCGGTTCCCCGCGCTGGTTAGCTTTAATGGCGGTTGCTGGTTGGGGACGTTGGGGACAAGTTGTAGCGATCGCCTTTTACCCTTATCTTAAACCTACTGGTAAAGGTGCTTTCCACAAAGAAACTATTCGTCCCTTGAGCGATCTTGCTTTCGGACTGGTATTGTTGTTTACTGTCAGTGGAGTAGTAACTTGGCTCGATCCGGTTCGCTGGTGGAAAGGAATTTTACTCGCTTTTGCTGGAGCTGCGATCGCGGTAATTACTGGTACCTTTTTTTATTGGCAGTTCAGTGGATTTACTGGTGACGTTTACGGTGCTGTTGTCGAGTGGACAGAAGCAATTTTTCTTTGTTTGCTGACCATATTTTTCTGAAATCAGCGAACAGTAAACCAGAAAAAGTAATTGTCCGTATTTAACATAATTAACAAGAATTGTCAACTTTTAACTAATAACTGGTTGCTGCTCGCTGACTAACTTTTTAGTTTACAGGTCGCAGACGAGTTACTTTCAAAGTAAATTTACCTCCACCAGTTTCGCCAAAAGCACGAACCCGAACAATATAGGAACCAGATTCATTAATTCTGGCAAATAAAAGCGAGTTGGTACTACCATCGGGACCATCATCATTTTCAGCGACTGTAGAACCATCGTTAGCAATCAGAGTGACAATCGTATCGAACTCGTCAGAAAGTAAATCGATCGCTACTTGATCGCCTTCTTCTAATTCAACCAAGTAGTCACGGGAAAATCCTCCCTCACCCGTAGGAATATCTTTTTCGGAAAGCGTATCGGCAACTTCGTCACCTGTAGGTATGGAAACAGGATTGTACATCCTATTTTGCGCTTTGACTGGTACAGTGTGTAATCCTACCGTCAGCAAAGTAGCGCTAAAAAACAAAAATGAGTACCAGCGACAAGCAAAAAGTTTAGTCATAGATTTCGGACAAATGAAGCTTGAACCCGTCTATTATGTCTTAGATCGGCTAGGTAGCAAATAGTGAGTGAGATTAAACTATTCACCAACTCAACTCACTTTTCAGCTAACTTAGCTCAATTTGAGAGTCGTCACCAATCATAAAGCGTAGAGCTTTTGGTCGTTGAGGAGCAACGTTTAGTTTAGCGCGCTGTCCGATCACACTATCAACGATACGTTGATTAATATTGAGGACTTTCGCTCCTTCTAGAATAACGCTATGGTCGAGTTCGGAATCGATGAGCGTGACGCGATCGCCGATACTACTATAAGGACCGATAAAACAGTTTTCGATCCGACAGTTGTCACCAACGATCGCTGGACCTCGGATCGTGCTGTTGATAATTTCCGTATTAATACCGATTTCTACTCGTCCGATAATTTGCGAGTCTGGGTTAACTTTCCCCTTAACTGAAGGTGTGAGATAGCTATCGAGAATGATTCGATTTGCTTCGAGGAGGTCATCTTTTTTTCCTGTATCCAACCACCAACCTGTAAGTTGAGTTGCTTGGATGTTACAGCGACGATCGATCGCGCGTTGAATTGCATCGGTGATTTCTAGTTCCCCACGCGCAGAAGGTTGAATTTCGGCGATCGCTTGATGTACGATCGGCGCAAAGAAGTACACTCCGACTAAAGCTAGATTTGAAGGAGGATTTTTCGGTTTTTCAACTAAACCTAAAAGTTGTCCGTTGGGGGCTACTTTGGCTACCCCAAAAGCACTCGGATTTTTTACTTGTCGCAGCAGAATTAAAGCATCTAATTGTTGTTGCTCAAATTGCTCTAAAAATTGACTCAATTGGTCTTCAATCAAGTTATCTCCTAAATACATTACAAAGGGAGAATCACCCAAAAAAGGTTGAGCAACTTTCACCGCATGAGCGAGTCCTGCTGGTTCGGCTTGTAAAATATAAGTAATTTTCGCCCCAAAACGAGAACCATCACCTGTTTTCGCTTTGACCTCTTCTCCAGTTTCCGGACTAATAATAATCCCAATATCGGTAATTCCTGCTGCCGCGATCGCTTCTATTCCATACCATAAAATCGGTTTATTGGCAACAGGTACAAGTTGTTTTGCTCCAGTGTATGTTAGAGGACGTAAGCGAGTTCCTTTACCGCCAGACAGAATTAATGCTTTCATTAGTTATCAGCGATCGTGTAGCCGCATTTACCAGTTATTAATTATTACTATTCCCTTTTGTCTCTTTTAGTTCTTGGCTTTTAATTCTTGTTTTAACATCTCTGTTAAAGATTGTCGCCAATGGGGAGGATAAGTTCCCAAAACTTGTTGAATTTTAGCACAATTTAACACCGAATACGCAGGACGTTTTGCTGGAGTCGGATATTCTAAGGTAGTTATGGGAATAACACGCTGAACTTGCAAAGGTAAATTCAACTTTTTTGCTTCTGCAAAGATAGCCACCGCGAAATCGTACCAACTAGCGATTCCACTATTTGTGTAGTGGTAAATTCCCGAAATTGCTGGATTCAGATGAGGAATGAAATTAGCGATCGCGCTAGCTAAATCTCTCGTCCAAGTAGGACTACCAATTTGGTCAGCTACTACCCGAATCTCGTCTCTTGCTGCTCCTAATTTTAACATGGTTTTGACAAAATTGCCTTTACCTTCGTTTCCATAAACCCAAGCTGTACGCAAAATTAGATAATTTTCGCAAGCAGATTTAATTGCTTCTTCTCCTGCTAATTTACTTTCACCGTAAACATTAATCGGCTTAGTTAAGTCTGTTTCTTGATAAGGAGAGCTTTTTCTACCATCAAAGACATAATCTGTCGAAACATGAATTAAAAATGCTTGTAGCTCTTGCGCCACTTGAGCTATTATTTGGGGGGCATCAGCATTAACTTTATAAGCTAACTCTACTTCAGTTTCAGCTTTGTCTACAGCCGTATAAGCAGCAGCATTGATAATTATTTTTGGTTGAATTTGCTCAATTAATTGAGGTAGTTTTTCTTTTTCAGTTAAGTCAATTTCTTTACGTCCGACTGCTATAATTTTTTGTCCAGAAGAATTAAGGATTTGCTTTAATTCTTGTCCGAGTTGACCATTTTTTCCAAAAATTAGAATAGGTTTCATACAGCGATCGAGAAAATTTAATTATTTTGCTTCAAGGACGCTAAGTAGTTGATGTTAAGTGTTTTTATTGACTTTATCAAAAAGGAGATTTTGTGATTTTTATCGCCAAGTCGCATTCGGCGGAGCCGTTCTCGCTTCGAGTAGTCGCTAAGGAAAAGATGCTCAGGGATTTTGGGTTGATAAGTTAGTTGTTTTTTGGCAATTTTTTATTGGGTTTAGGGGTAAAATTCGGCATTTTTAAATGGTTTACCTGCTCGATCTTTGGCAGAAATTATGGGAGAATCAGATAAAGACCAATTGATGTTTAATTCGGGGTCGTTCCACAGAATAGTTCGTTCGTGTTCTGGTGCATAATATTCGGTGGTTTTATAGAGAACTTCGGCGATTTCAGAAATTACTAGAAATCCGTGAGCAAATCCTGGAGGTATCCAAAGTTGTCGTTTATTTTCTGCGCTGAGAATACAGCTAATCCATTGTCCAAAAGTAGGCGAAGTTTGGCGAATATCGACAGCTACGTCGAAAATTTCCCCAATAACTGCTCGAATGAGTTTACCTTGAGGTTGTTGGATTTGATAATGTAAACCTCGGAGAACATTTTGACGCGATCGCGAATGATTATCTTGAACAAAATTAGGTGAAATACCTGTTTTTTCGGCAAATACTTGTTGATTATAGCTTTCATAAAAAAAGCCGCGATCGTCGCCAAAAATTTGCGGTTCAATTATGAGTATTTCTGGTATTTCAGTAGGTATAACTTTCATTTTTTATTTCAAGTAAAAACAGGAAAAAAATAATGTTAACTGATAATTCTTCACTGATAACTGCTAACTGCTAACTGATAACTGTTAACTGCTAACTGCTAATCACCAATTCCTCGAAGAATTTCCACAGTTGCTTGTCCGGTTTTTGCCCAACTAAACTGACTTGCACGTTGTAAACTGAGGGTACTAAGCTGCGATCGCAAATCATCATCGTTAGCAATTTCTTGCATTGCTGCGGCAATTTCTCTGGTATCATAAGGATTAACTAGAATACCAGCATCGATCGCTACTTCAGGTAAAGAAGACAAATTCGACGTAATTACCGGAGTACCACAAGCCATTGCTTCTAGTACCGGAAGTCCGAAACCTTCCCAGAGACTAGGAAAAACTAGAGATATCGCTTGATTAATAATTAGCGGTAACTCTTGTGGGCTAACATAATCAAGAAACTTGACGCGATCGCTAACTCCCAACTCTTCAGCTTGGATAATCAACTTGGGTGTATAGCGTTTATCTGGCGATCCAGCTAACCATAGTTCGCGATCGCTGTCAACTGTAGCAAAAGCTTCAATTACTCGATGTAAATTTTTATAAGGATCGTGACGACCCAAATAAAGAAAATAGCGCCTTTTCGAGTAGGAGTCAACACTCAGGGGACGAAAGCGAGAAGCATCGTAAGCGAGAGGAATAGAAGTAATTTTGTCAAGAGGAATTCCCCAAAAATTAACAATATCTTTCGCAGTCGCTTCCGAGTTACAAATAATATGTTCCGCTTGCTGTAAAACTTGCGGAATATAGTAACGAAAATAAGCTGTGAGGGGCGAAAAACGCCGGGGAAACCGCAAAGGAATCAAATCGTGTACCATAACTACAAAGCGACAGTTAGCGTACAGAGGGGCTTCAGGAATCGGAGAAAACAGCAGACGCGACTCTAGCTTTTTCGCAATTTGGGGTAACTGTTGCTGCGTCCAAATCAAGCGACGCAAATGTCCTTTACTACCTTGTTCCGGTGTCATATTACCAGGTATCGGGTAGCAGGGATAGTTCTTTGCTGCTTGCCAAATCTCAGCCGCCGAGTTAGATATTAATAAAGTGGGTTCGATTGGTTTTAAATAAGGAAAAAGATTAGCAGCATAAGTTGCAATTCCAGTTGGTTTGGAAAAAAGAATTGAAAGATTGATTAAAGTCATTATTTAGATAGAGGTTAAGGCTTTTCCATTCTGGTTAGCTCAAAGATAGTTATATCATTTTTTCCTTAAAAGTGGGTAAATTTGTAGAGACGTAGCAATGCTACGTCTCTATTTGTGTTCTTGCAGTTAATCTCAATTTTGGACTAAAATGATACAGATTTTTGACAAAAAATCTGTTAATAATGTAGTTAGTTGTATCCTTTTCTCGACTTATTTCACGACGTTTTCTATGCCGGATTTATATGTCTCTTGGTCAGAGTACCACGAAAAAATCGAAACTTTAGCTGTAAAAATTTATCAGTCTGGTTGGAAATTCAATCAGATTGTTTGTATCGCTAAAGGAGGGCTAAGGGTGGGTGACATTCTTTGTCGAATTTATCGTCAACCTTTAGCAATTATTTCTGCTTCTTCTTATCTTGGTGAAGAAAATCGCATTCGCGGGGAAATCACTTTTTCCGACCATCTTTCCATGACTACTAAAAGTTTAGGTAGCAAAGTTTTATTAGTAGATGATTTAGTAGATTCGGGAATTAGTTTACAAGAAACTATTAACTGGTTGCAGCAGCATCGGGGTACAGAAATTGAGGAGATACGAACTGCTGTGATTTGGTATAAAGATTGTTCGCAAATTGTTCCCGATTACTATGTAGATTACTTACCAGATAATCCTTGGATTCATCAACCTTTTGAACCCTATGAATTGATAACTCCGGCTGAGTTAGCTGCGCGGAATCAACAGTTGGCTTTTAAATAGCTAGGGATAGTTTCAGGGGTAGCCACGGGGGGCTACCCCTACGGTTTAATTATCGAGGAAGGTTTGGACTTCGCCGTCGGGTTTGAGGACGAGGCGAATGCGGGGATTTCCTTGTCTTTCGATGGGAGAAACAAAGGGTTCGCCAATTAAAGGGATATCTGTCCAATCGATGTTGTGTTTTGATGCTTCTCCCAAGGGAATAATGCGCTGAATTGTGCCGTTTTGATTGAGTACCAGGCGGTATTCTAAGGTTTGGGTTAATCCGTCTGGTGGAACCCATCTCGCTTCAAAGTATCTTCTCGCTTCGCCTATTTGAGGTATGTTGTCAAATAAGGTGTCGCCAGTGGCTTCGCGGGCTACACCAGAAGAGGTGGCTAGTTCGGGGTTTGCTTGGGGTTGGGGACTAGGTGAGGGACTAGGTGAGGGACTGGCGGATCTGGTTTGTTGCTGGTTAGAGGTTTTGGGTGTGAGTGTTGGGCGATCGCTGGGAATCGTGGGTTGAGTTGTGGGACTCGCGGCGATCGTTGGTTGGGGTGATGGGGTTTCTGCTTCTACTCGTGTGGTATTCGGGCGATTCGCGGGTTCTGGTGGCGGTACTTCGGGTTTAACTGCTTGGGGTTCGGGGGACACGCGAGGAGGTGTCGGATTTTCTCTGGGAGGTACTTTCGGCGCAACTGCGGTTGCTGCTGGTGGTGTTTGCGGTTTTTTCGGTTGTGTCTGCTGAGTTTGGGGTTGTACTTCCAGCGTTTGCTGTTGAGATTGCTGTGATGCAGATTGATTTTTTTGCTCCTGTGGCTGTTGCTGTGGCTCAGAGGAGTTAGAATTATTATTTCTTTGGGGTTGAATGGCTTGAGAGGTGGTTTGTCCTGGATTCGGCTTAACTTGGACAGCAGGGGGGGGTGGTAATTTTTCGGCTGAGTTGAGATTTGGCGGTAATGTTGGTGTAGGTTGGGGGCTTTGATTGGGTGAGGTGGGAAATAAATCGGGAACTAGGGCGATCGGTGCTTCTTCGTTGTAGAGTAATTGATCTTGTTCGGTTTCGCTGCTAGCTACGGAATTTTCTGAACTTGGGCTGTCAAAATCAACTACGCGCGCGATCGCTGTAGTTAAACCAACTGCTAAAATTGCGGCGGCGGCAGTACCAACCCAAATTGGTTTACGTTCTCCTTTAATTCCTTTGAGTTGGGGTAAGGTGTCTAGTTCGGAGCTATACTCTTCTAAGGCGGTGGCTAAGTCGAATAATTGCAACACGGAAAGATTAATCGAAATTCCGGTTTCATCGTTAGCGAGAGAACCAAGAAATAAGTCATGAGCAAGCAATCCTCTGGCTTTAAGATAGGGAGTTGTGGCTAATGCTTGGACTGAAGGTTGTCCTTCTGGGTTGGGTTGAATTTGAGTGGGACTGTATGCGGAGAAACTTTCTGGTTTGCTGCTAGCAATTAAAGGTGTCTGAGGTGTGGGATTGAGGAGAAATTCTTGGACATAGACTGTGACTGCTTCACAAAGTAATTCTAATTGAGCGCGATCGCCACGAATACTTACTTGTTGGTCTTCGGGAACTCTGGGATCGTCAAAACGAAGCTTGAAACGAACGTTTTTCAGCAAAGGACGATCTCGCCATCTGGATAAGGGCGAGGTTTTTGCCATAATTTCCAGAGTGCAAGTCGGGGGGGTGTAACGTCGAATGACTGAGTTAGAAGCTAGCATAGTTTTTCCGGGTGTCATTTATTCTTTGTCATTTGCTTCTCGTCTTGGTGACTGAGGACAAATGACTAATGACCAGTAAGCGATCGCTATTTAACGTTAACGTGAGTGGTCGAGGAGTGCTAACCAAAGACGGCGATGACCGTTAACTGCACTATAAAACAGCAAGTCGATCAGCAGTTTAAATGCTAGATCGTTAAGATCCTCTGGTGAAAGCTCTTCGGTGTCTTCCATGCGTTCTTCATAGGTGTTGCTAAAGCCATCGAGATAATCTCCTAGTAAAGCAGCGCGATGGGGTTCTTTGTTTTGTTCTACCATTTGTTCGAGTAAACTAACCGCACGACGAATTAATTCTTGGTGCTGTTTGGCGAGATGGCAGATAATCAAAACTAGCGATCGCGCTTCTTCGACATCGAGTTTTTTCCTTCCTCCTGAACTTCTCCGTCGGGGGTTGGACTGACGCAAGCGCCATAAGCCCACACGGTCGGCGACAATTGACTTGAGGTTGAGTTCGTCTGCTGCTTGTAGCATTGCTTCGGAACCGATGCCTGTCAAAGCTTCTAAAGCCAATAATATCAAGTCTAGGTGGGTTTTGATATTTTCCAGTTGTCCTGCTTCTGGTTCGTTAGCCAAAGGCAGATCGTCTAACTGGGGAGATGAGGTCGGTACATTAGCGGTCGAACGCATAACTATAGCTTAAGGAATTTTCTCGGTTTCGGTTTCCCTGTTACCATTGTTGAAACCGACTACCGAATTTTAAGGGTAGTTTCTCACAAGCTTATCCAATCTAGCGGCGATCTAGCTCAAATTCGCGATTGTCACTCCTGCTCCTCCTTCATTTTGCGGTGCTAGCTCGAATTTTTTCACTTGAGGATGCTGTTTTAAGAATTCTTGCACTCCTTGGCGCAATCGTCCAGTTCCTTTACCATGAATTATCCAGAGGACGCTTTCACCGTTGGCTGCGGCTTCAGCGATCGCGCGATCTAACTCAATCTCGGCGTTGGCTACTCGGCTTCCCCGCACGTCTAGGGTGTTTTTTGATGTCCTGATTGTGGGTTTGGTTCCCGTTGTGGCAGGTTTGGGGTTGACAGGTTCGGCTTTTTGTGCTTTTGGTTTGTCTACTTTTTGACCGTCGAGAGATTCGAGGTCGTAAATTGGGAGGGTCATTTTCATTAAGCCGAATTTGACAGTTACTTCGTCGTTATCGGGAATTTCGAGGATTTCCGCAGTTTGACCTAATCGCGGGATTTTCACTCTTTCCCCAACTTGAGGACGATAATCGGGTTTTTGCTTGGGTTTCTCTTGCTTGGGTATGCGAGTTTCGGCAATTTTATTCAGTGCATCGGTTGCTTTTTGGGCTTTTTGAGCAGTTTTTGTCCCTCGTTGTAACTCGCGAATTACTTGAGCAATTTCTTCTTTCGCTGCGGCGATCGCGTCGCTAACTGCTCTTTCTTGTGATAATTTTAAGTCTTTTTCTCGTTGTTGTAAATTATTTGCTCTTTGGGATACTTCTTGATAAAAAGTTTCGGCTTTTTTCAGCAATTGACTAGCTTCTTTTGCCTGATTTTCTTGTTCTCTTCGTTGCGCTTCTAAACCAGCAATAACTTCATTAACATCTTGGGTAAAACCACCCACACGATTTTGGGCTGATTCGACAATTTCTGAATTTAACCCCAAACGACGAGCAATTGTTAAAGCATTTGAGCGACCGGGAATACCCCATAATAAACGATAAGTTGGTTGAAGAGATTTGTCATCAAATTCTACCGAAGCATTTTCAAAGCGATCGTCTTGATATTTCAGTGCTTTTAATTCACCATAGTGAGTTGTAGCGACAGTTAAACGTACCCTTTCACAGAGATATTGTAAAAGCGCGATCGCTAAAGCACTTCCTTCGGCGGGATCGGTTCCTGCCCCTACTTCATCTAATAATACTAAGCAAGAATTAAGCTTGGCAAATTGATTTTCCTCAACCGAATTATCTTCAGAAGATTCTCCCCCAATTGCTTCAATAATTCGACTAATACGACGAATATGACCAGAAAAAGTAGACAAACTTTGTTCTAAAGATTGTTCGTCACCAATATCAGCTAAAATTTGTTCAAACCAAGGTAATTCTACAGGTTCTTTCGCCGGAATAAATAAACCCGCTTTCGCCATTAAAGCTACCAAACCGAGAGTTTTCAACGTTACC
Organism: Oscillatoria salina IIICB1; assembly: GCF_020144665.1. NCBI lineage: Bacteria > Bacillati > Cyanobacteriota > Cyanophyceae > Oscillatoriales > Oscillatoriaceae > Oscillatoria > Oscillatoria salina. The sequence continues at coordinate 65,382 of NZ_JAAHBQ010000021.1, forward strand.
GTTTTTCCGCCTGTATTCGGTCCAGTAATCGCGACAACCCGAATTTTTGGGTCAACTAAAACATTAATTGGTACAGGTTCCGTCCCTTGTTCGTGTTGATGTTGCCAAACTAATAAAGGATGGCGTAACTGACGCAAAGTTACCGTTTCCTTAGCTTCAATAAAGCGAGGCGGATTCGCTTCTAACCATAAACTATAACGAGCCTTGGCGGTTGCTAAATCGAGAATTGTCGCAACTGCGAGTAACTGTTCTAAATCAGCTTGAACTTCAGCAATTTGGGCGCTTAATTTCCGCAAAATTGCTTCTTCTTCAACTTGTTCTTGACGCTGATATTGTCGCAGTTGATTGCCTAAACCAACAATACTGTTTGGTTCGATATATAGAGTTGCACCTGTACTCGAAGTATCGTGAACAATACCCGGAATCGCATCCTTTTGCGGCGCTTTTACGGGAATTACAAAACGAGAACCCCGTTGAGTAATTGTTAACTCTTGAACAGCACCGCTTTGTCGCTGCAAAATATTATTCAGCTTTTGATAAATTTTGTCTCGGTAACTCTTAATTTGAATGCGGATATTAGCTAACTTAGGACTAGCGCGATCGCTAACTTTAGCGCGATCGTCGATACAGCGATGAATTTCTTGTTCTAATTCTGGATAAGTTCGCACCGTAGCGACTAACTCAGTTAAAGTGGGGACATCCTCTCGATCGTCGATTGTGCGTCGTAAACGTCTCATCCCAGAAAGAGTCGTCGCGATCGCCAAAAGTTCCTCTCCCGACAGCATTCCCCCTAATTCTGCTCTTGACAGCGACGCACCAATATCCTCAATTCCCTCAAAAGACAATCCCGAAAGCAAATGAGTTTCCAACTCATAAACTTCCTTCGTTTGCGCCAATAACTGTAAACTCTCAGTTTGAGACGCAGGCGGCTGCAAATGACGCGCCGCCACAGCACCCAGTTTCGTCGCTGCAAATGTAGACAAATGCTGGCAGAGACGACTCCATTCGAGTAATTCTAATGTTTCTGCTTGAATCAAGGTTTATCGTTAATAGTTTCCGTACTTCATGATGTAGTAATTTTAGCTTAACTAGCTAGTGAGTATAACCGTCCTGAAGAAGTAGGGATTGGCGATTGGGGAAATCGCGTTGAGACATTGGTGGTAAATGCAGCTAAGTGAATTACTACAGCCGTCTTCGATGTGAAACAGCTAATCTTTTCAATTTAATGGCACTGACTGTAATACAAAATCCCATTAATCGCCAGTAAGTCAAAGCT